>NZ_JBBKBS010000009.1:0-119898 GCF_037890285.1 Phocaeicola sp. HCN-40430 | reverse complement strand
AGTAATGTCTAAAATCAAGTAAAAATGGGAAAAAGATCGATTTTGTGGTGTGTCTTTTTATTATGGATATCGGGTTGCGCACTTGCATCGAATGCAGAACGGAAAGAGTATGCAGACAGGGTGAAGGCTGCCTTTGTGAAGGGATGGGGAGCTTATATGAACTATGCGTATGGAATGGATGCCGTAAATCCGATAGCAAAGCGTGGGCATAACTGGTATGAAGAAACGTTGTTGATGACTCCGGTGGATGCATACAGTACCATGTGTCTGATGGGGTTGGAAAAAGAAAAAACAGAAGCAAGAAATCTGATTTTCGAAAGGCTGGATTTTAATAAAGATATGTATGTGCAGCAGTTTGAAATAGCAATCCGTATTGTGGGAGGACTGGTTTCTGCCTATCAGTTGGATGGAGACAAGAGGTTTCTGGACCTGGCTGTAGACTTGGGAGACAGACTGATGCCGGTATTTGATACTCCGACCGGAATTCCGTACAGAATGGTAAATCTGAAAACAGGAAAAATAGAAGGGAATGTGACCAATCCGTGTGAAGTGGGATCGATGTTGCTGGAATATGGCATGCTTAGTAAACTGACCGGCAATCCGAAATATTATAATGCGTGTAAAAAAGGTATTGTAGAAGTTTATAAGCGCAGAGGAAAAACAGGACTGGTAGGCGGTGGAATAAACTGTGATACGGGAGAGTGGACGGATACAAAGGCACATATCCGGGGAGGAATCGATGCTTTTTACGAATATCTTCTGAAAGGTTATATTCTGTTTGGAGATCAGGACCTGAAGGCTATGTGGGAACAGTCGCTGAATTCTGTCAATAAGTATCTGGAGGAGAATACGGATAATGGTTATTGGATAGGTGAAGCGGATATGAATACGGGAGAAAGGACGGCTACCGTGTTTGGTGCACTGGATTGTTTCTGGAACGGATGCCTGGTGCTGGAAGGAGAACTGGAGCGGGCAAAGAAATTGCAGGAGTCTATCTATAGGATGTGGACTCTGTATGGAATAGAACCTGAGTCGATAAATTATAAAACAATGGAGGTCTTGTCTCCTTACTACATGATAAGGCCGGAAGCTATTGAGGCTACATATTATGTATGGAAGGCTACCGGAGATGAGAAATATTATGAAATGGGTAAGGTGATGTTTGAATCGATAGAGAAATATTGTCAGGTGGAGAATGGATATGTACAGCTGAAAGATGTGAGAACCAAGGAGACATGGGATACTTTGGAGAGCTTCTTCTTTGCGGAAACAATGAAATATTGCTATCTGTTTTTTGCTCCCGAATCGGTATTCAGCTTTAAGAATTATGTGCTCAATACGGAAGCTCATCCGCTGAAAAATACATGGGATAAAGACTGGAAAGGGGATTATAAGATGAAATAAACAGACATTTGTATTTGGACGATACGGAAATTGAGGAAGCAGTACTTAAAATCCATAGGTAAACCTGGATTGTTGTCGTAGTTTGCCATGTGTATGTAAGTGCTGCCTCCTTTCTTTTTATGTAGATGGGGTTTCTTATAGGATATTGGGGAAGAAGGATACCAAAAATAGGGTGAATAAATACATTATTTATGGGGGTGTACACTTTTTAACAAATGCTTACATTTGCAATACATCATAAATGAGACAGTTATGAAGAAAATTTATGTACTTGCGTTAGGACTTTTGTTGGCTGGAGTACCCCAGACCGGCTCGGCACAGTTCTTTAAAAAACTGGGGGAAGTATTGAATGAAGTAGACAAAGCCTTAGGAGAGGATACGTCCAATAAAGAGAATAATGCTTCAGGGGCAGCAGCTACGGGAGTAAAAGCCAATACAAATACGGCTTCGAACGGGCAGATTCACCAGGGGAACTATCAAAAGAGTAATTTGAAGTCGGTATTGCCACGCAGGACATCGGCTACCAAACTGGTTTCGTATGATGGAAGTACTCCTGAAGTGGGTGCATACTCCGACGGACTGGCTTATGTCCGCACCGGAGGTACGAAAGGCGGATATTTTATGGATGCACAGGGAAATAAAGTATTCGACTACAACAATGGGTATACAAGTGGTCTGCCTGCTTTTTCATCAGGACGCTTTATTTATAGTGCAAAGATGAATGAAATTACTTTGCTGGATACCAAAGGACAGGTGGTGAAAAAAATTCCAAGAGTCTTGTCGTATACACAGTTTGTGGACGGAGTGGCTACGCTGAATGTGGATGTTCCGGGTAAACCTTTCTCGAAAACCTATGTGATGCACATTAATACCAATGGGGATTTTATATTCAAGAACCTGAACTGTGAGGCGGGACTGGAAAACCTGAAACCGGCATCGCCATTGCGTGAAAACCGTGCGGCTATATACAATTATCCTAAAAAATGCTGGGGATACCGCGATGCCAAGGGAAAACTGGCTATTGGTCTTAAATTTGTTGAAGCCAAGGACTTCAGCGACGGACTGGCACTGGTGGCAGTAAAGGATGATAACGGTACACGGAAGTGGGGATACATTGATACGACCGGAGTGTTTGCGATTTCGCCAAAGTATACCATGCTGCCGGGATCTTTCTCCAACGGGCTGGCACCGGTAGTAAACAAAGAACGTAAATGTTTCTTTATCGACAAAACCGGAAACATCGTATCGAAGGCATACGATTATGTAACAGAGTTTCATAACGGGTATGCGATAGTGAAAGAATATGGAAAGCCTACACAGGTAATCAATACGAAGTTTGAAACAGTGGCATATATTCCGTCGGCACAAAACTTCAGCTATCCGTTCCCTTGTGACGGTACGGAAGCCACAACCGATTTTATCTGGAAAGGTGAGGATGTATATTTTGGTGAGGCACTGGTTAGCCCGCTGGGAGATATGGTGCTGTATCCGGTAGATGTACCGTTTGAAAACGGGTATGCTCCGTGTAACATGAAGAGTTTCCAGAGTGCCGATGACAAGGAACATACAGGTTTGATCAACCGGCAAGGTGAGTTTGTGGTAGAATTTGTACCGAATGAATTTTAATAATTATATTTTAAGTATAATTTAAAATAAAAGTATTATGAAAAAACTGGGAATGATATTAACTTTGGTTGGTGGCTTGTGGCTGATGACTGCATGTTCTTCGGGTAATACTCCTTCTGCTGTAGTAGAAAAAGCATTGAAAGGACTGCTTGCCGGAGATGTAAGAGCTTATACTTCGAAGATGATTTTTGAAGAAGATGCAGAGCCGGAAAAAGAGAAAGAAGCTCAGGAAGACTTTGCAAAAATGATGGAAAGCGAACTGGCAAAGAAGGAGGAACAGGAAAAGGTTACTGCAATTGAAGTGACAGGAGAAGAACTGAGTAAAACCGGTGCTTATGCCAGAGTGACTTATAAGGAAACACTAGCCGATGGAAAAGAAGCAGAACACAGTATTTATCTGACAAAGGATAAAGAAGGTGCCTGGAGAATTCTTCTTTTTGGATCGGATAAGATGATGGACGAATGAGTACAATTTGATGTTTCATAAATATTGATTCCTTCTTATTGGGAAATAAGGGGTATTCATCTGTTTTTTTATTTTGCATGTATCCGCGCTTGGAAAGTTTATTTCTGAAGCGCGGATTATTTTTATGCTTGTTTGCCTGATGGAAAAGTAATGAAAGGTATCTTTTTTATCTGTATTGTTGCTTCTTGTGAAAAAAAGAGGCGAATATAAGAATTTTACTGGTATTTTGTTGTAAATCGTAAGTCTGGCTTTGTGCGTATACTTGAAAATATGTTTAATAACTTGTTTTCTGGTGTATTTATGAAGTGATAAATATACATTCCTCTCTTTTATGTAATAATTTGAAACCTTGTTTTTCTTTTAATTGGTAATAAAAATGTCCTGTTAATAATCATATCGTTTATATAAAAGATTTATTTGCTGGTTTGTTTGTGGAATTCGGGGATAAATTCTAACTTTGCGGCCGTTTTCAGAATAGGTAATAGTTATAATTTGAAAGTGAAGTATGAAAATTATTTGGTCTATCCGCTCATTTAATTTTACTAATGTGCCATAGGGACATTTTTAATATGTGTTTATAGGTATTTAGTGTCAATTTAAAACTGTTTTTTTCTTATGTTTACTTTCATTTCAATTATGGCGTTTGGAGTATTGCTTGGATATCCGTTGCGCCATCAGAATAAAATTCATAAATTAGATTCTTTGATTCACGGAGTAGTATGTTTGCTGCTTTTTCTGCTTGGGCTGTCTATTGGCTTGAATAAAATGATTGTAGAAAACTTCAGCTATTTCTGTGGTCAGGCGGCAGTGATTGCCTCATTGAGTGTTTTGGGAAGCATGCTGGCTTCTCTGGCTGTGTATCATCTTTTTTTCAGGAAAGGAGCTCATCATGAAAAGTAGTCTGATTACATTGGCTTTTTTTCTGTCAGGATGCCTGTTGGGCGTATGTTATATGGTCGATTTTGATGTACACTCGGCTTCTGTTTATGTACTTTATGTACTGATGCTTTTATTGGGCATAAACTTGGGTAGCAATGCAAATCTGAAAAACTATATCCGGTCTTTAAATTTAAAGACATTGTTGGTTCCGCTGGCTACAGTAGGAGGAACTCTGCTGTTTTCTGCCATCGGAGGTTTCATTTTGAGCCGTTGGACTTCGTTCGAGTGTATGGCAGTGGGAAGTGGTTTCGCTTATTATTCCCTGTCGTCTATTCTGATTACGGAAATAAAGTCGGCTTCCATAGGAGTACAGTTGGCTACCGAATTGGGAACCATTGCCTTATTGGCCAATATCTTCCGTGAGATGACAGCCCTTATCGGTGCTCCGTTGTTCCGTAAATACTTTGGTGAGCTGGCGCCTATTTCGGCAGCAGGTATCGGTTCGTCTGATGTCTCTCTGGCTACTATAGCTCGTTGCTCGGGACAAGACGCAATACCGGTGGCTATTGTGCATGGTATTCTGATAAATATCAGTATGCCGTTCTTTGTATCGCTGTTCTGCCGGATGTAGAAGCGTTGGAAGGGACGGATGAAAATGTGGGCTTACATGTAGTGTGCATGTAAGCCCACATTTTTTGTTTGTATGGGGATAAGTCTATTTTCTTTTATTCCCCGAAAATGGTTCTTTAAATTTCATTATTTATAGGGATAAATACAATTACGGTAATCGGTAATTTTGAAAATGAAAACAAGGTGGATAATTTTTTTACAACCTTGTTTTTGAAGCCTCATGGATTTACTGTATTTACAAGATGATGAACCCTATGAAAGCACATATATTACAAAATACAGCTAAACAACTGTTGTTGGATTTATTGAAAAATGATGTCCTGTTGACAGATCAGGATGTCATGGACAGGATGGAGGAAATTGTAAATACACATAAAAGAAAAGAGTGTGTACATCCCTTGAATTTTAGTCCGGTAGTGATAGACGATGATTGCAATATAGTGTTTCCTGAATTCAGTGATACTCCGTTGAAAATGCAATACTTATGGAAGACAATTTATATTTTTCTTCTTTTAAAAAAAGATGGGGTGAATTTTAACAAACTTTCTTTTTATAAAGATGACTTGTATCAGATTTATCAGTTTGTATCCAGAGAAAAGAATGTGGATGCCCGGAAAATAAATAAAACATTAGAGCGGCTGGCTTTGAAAGGTTCTAACGTCCCTCATGAAATCTGTTCCCGGATTCGCAGTATCTTGAGGAAAGTTGTACCGAAAGATGTTTTTCCGTACTATGATATTATGGTAAAGCGAGGTGGGGTACACTTTGTGCACCTTGATCGGTCTCTGCTGATAGTTAATAATGAGAAACTTTCTGAATTTCGGGATTGACAATGAACTGAATAACCGGAATATAAAAAATATCGGGGCTTGATTTTGTGACAGCCCCGATATTTATAAAAATCTGATAGTATTATTTAGGGATATTCAGTAAATGTCCCTAAAACGTAAGATGGCCTATAAAGTCGATAGAGTATAATCACTTTATATGCCATTATTCTTGCCCTTTTTCTGTGTTTTTCCATATAATCCTATCTGTTGGACATGACGTTTTGGAAGAAGTCTGATGACCTCTTCTGATCCTGTCTGTAAATTCATGTCATGCCGCTTTATCCGATCGGTTTCTGATCTTGTCTATCATCAGTATGGCATTTGCCGTATGTATTCCAAAGAAAATCCACAGGATTTCCGTCTTCCTGTTCCGTGCCTTTATCCTTGAGAGAGAATAATGCTGCTTTTGAGTGCCGAAGCTTCCTTCAAGGCGGGTGGCCCTTTCTTTTGAGAGTTCACTTCTGAGTACCTTCCTCAAGGACTCATCCTTTGCTGCCCTTCCCTTGCGCACAAATGAAGTGGATATTCCATATTTCGTACAAAACTTTCTGTTGGCATTATTGGCGTATATGGAGTCTGCAGCCACACATTTTACCCTCACATTCATGAGCTTCTGCTGCATACGGATACAGTCTTTCAGGCGTATACCTTCATTGAATGCCTTGAACGAGAGGTGTTCGATGAATGATATACCGTCTATCTGTATGTTGTTAACCTTTGCACCGAATTCAACAGATTTTGTTTCCTTTCCTCTTACTATTGGACGTACATAATGACGGTCAATACTGACGATGCGGTCACTGACTTTACGTCCTTCAAACATTTCCTTTTCCTGTACAAGAACCTTTCTGATGATGGAAAGACGCTTATGGTAATCCTGGGTATACCGGAGCAAGGCTCCGTACTCGCTATGAATCTCATCCCTCTGTATAAGGAGTTTTTCAAGAAGTCTGATCATACGGCGCTTGAGCATTCTTGTCCTTGAAGCCTTCCTTTTTCTTTTCTTACAGTAGGACAGATAGGACTCCGCTACATTCTTGTATTTGTTGCGGGGACGTCTTATGCCAAGCTCCCCACAATGCCTGCAGATACATCTGTAGAGCCATTCGAGGCTTTCCCATAGGAGTTTCATGTCCGTAGGGAAACGCATGTGACTTTCATAACACGTAGCATCTGTCATGCACACGTGAAGGTTCTCAAGATATGGTTTCCAGTGTGTGGCCAGTATCTCCTGAAGGGATTCAATGTCAAGACGGGATGCTATCTCATTACGGATGGCGCTTACTATCTTGTAGTTGGTTATGGGGGAAGACGGATCTATCATGATTCCGCAGAACATCTGGTAATGTATGTTCCCGTTAAGATGTTCCACCAACTGTCTGTCAGAGAAGCCGGTGTACGCCTTCAGGACCATGAGAGCAATCTTTGCTGAAGGACTGAATACGTTCCTGCGTCCAAGACGATTTTCAGACAGACCTATGGTCTTTACCATAACTTCAAAAGGGAAAACTGAATGAAGCCTGCCAAGTTCACTCTCATTAAAACTCTTGCGATATTTTTCCAGAATATCAAATTCTGTAAAACCCAAAGTAGGGTGAATTTCCGAAATATTTTGTATCTTAGCCATATCTTAGTTGGGGAATTTCCCCCGTTTTGGCTGCCAAACCTTATTTGCGGGGGAATACCTAAAGATACAAAAAAGCCAACTAATTTGCAACATTTTGTGTATGAATTAGTTGGCTAATTTTATACTATTTACTGAATGTCCCTATTTATGAGTGCTCCTGGCAGGAGCGAAAAACTTTATCTTGGTTATCAGTTAAAATAACCGTAGGATTTCCATTTTAAATACAATTTTATCGCACCGTATATTTTACCTATCATCATCGAACATGTGAATACGGTAGCATACATCATGGAAGTGCCATTTAGCAGTAGTGTAAGTACAATAATGATAAAAATTGAACTGCCTGTGGCATCACCTGCTTTGTCTCCAAATAAATCGGAATATGGACTTTCTTTTGATGTAAGATCTTGATGACCTTCAAAATGAGAGGGATTGCTTTTGGCAAGTGCCTGTTGGTTTTTAGATGGTAATATAGAAGCTACTGAAATCCAGGCATTGGGTAACTTATATATAAACATACCGATGAAGAACAAAAGAGAGAGCCACCACGATCTTAATATATGATGGTTCAGGTTATGCTCTGTTACGGTTGCTATCATTTTATTGTTCCATCCATACATTTGCATTGCCGTTATATCAGTCATATTACACATGGTATAGAATATGAGTATAACCAAGCATACAAATAAGAATAATGAAAACAGCGCTATAAGTAATAGGGATGTAATTTTTTTTGTTTCTCCTTGTTTGTATCCTCCACCTATCACATTTGTTTTTACGATTGTTGTTATAGTATATAGCAGGCATAAAAAAATCATGGCATAGCCTAAGGAACCCGTTCCAGCTATGAGAAAATTAAGGAAGTTGCATGGTATTTTAGTGAGCCATGAGAAAATGTATTTATGCATGAATCCATCCGATGGTAATATTTGCTCCTTGAGCAATGTTTCTGTAATCATTTCACCCAAGGAGGAGCCTTTGATAAAAATTCTTACGAACCAGTTGTTGTCCTTATATTTTGCGGTTGCTTCTTTTATCAATGATGACAAATCCATCAGGCCAGCTTGTAACCCATTTTGTTTGGCTTTTAACTGCATGTGCAGGTACTTGTCGGGCATGGAAATATCAATCAGACTCATAACTCCCGAATCATTTCCAACCTGTAAAAGTCCGAGGTCCTTAATAAAAGTTACCCAATAAATATCCTCCTCATCTATATCCGATGGCTTATGGGTGTCTATATATTTTTTATAAGGCTCTTCATCCAGTTTTTTTATTATCTGGCTGTTGTATTTTAAAATATCTCCTTTGTCAACAGACTCTACAGTCCAAAGAATCAGAAAGGCATCAGTATTTCCGTATGCCTGATTAATCATCGTATAATCTTCCGGCGACAATATATTGGCATTATCAAATATTAATGCCATTTTCTTACTGCCGATAGAATCGGAACCGAATTTATTCTGTGAATTTAGTTCGCCTGATGTATCTTCTTTTTCTGCTGTCAGGTCATTGCTGTGGCTGTCGGTCTTGTTTCCCTTGCTCACGAGAGTAAGATATTTGGATGATACATACGCATATTGAGTTCCGTATTTTATTTTTGCCCAACCGTCATTTATATTTACGACATTTACTTTTTCATTATTATAAAGTGCTCCTAATTTGGGAGCATCGGAGTCTGGTGTTGCCCTTACATTCAGGCTGGATTTGATTTTTACTTCATAAAGATCGTATTGTATTTCCGTTCTTTCCGTTTCTTTATGACAGCTTATGCACGACTCTAACACCAATAATGAGCAGAGTATGACAATTTTTGTTATGGAATAAAACAGTCTTGACATAATGAAATATTTTGGTTTCTTGAATGATTAAAACATAATTCTATCAGTTCATCAAAATCTTTGCTGCAACTGTTTTGAATTGCGGCATGGCCAAACCGATAGGAGCACCTATGTATGTAGGGTCGCAAATCAGATATTTCTTCTTGTCCAGCATTATATAATCGCCCTCTACCGGTTCGTCGAAGCAGACAGCTGTAGCAATATGATTGGGATAATCCAGTAATACTACATCCAGGTTGAGCAGGGTGCGTACCAGATAAGAATATAGTACAGAACGGTCTTCGCAGTCGCAATAAGGATAGTAGAACAATTCATCGACAAAGAATGGCTTTTCATATCCAAACTGCTCATGATCTGTCTTGTATTCGAATGCGGTCTGTACGAAGTTGATTAGCATATTGGCTGCTTCTACCTGAGATTTTCCTTTGATTAATTCTTTCAAGTTCGAAACGGCGCTTTGTTCAACTGTTTCGCTTACCGGTGCATTTACATAAACTGAAAAATCGCATTGCGGATAATTCCGATAGAAACTGATCAGGTCTTCATTTACCTGTGAAATCACCTTCATATCCGGGTATTTTTTGGCCTGTAAAGTCTTAGCTTTAATCTTTCCATTGAAGTCGGGCCTTTTTAAAAATCCCATGGACACCATGTACTGAGATTCTGCAAAATTTTTACCGTAGGTATAAATAGGAGTTCCATTTTCTACCTTTTTCCCCCATTTATAATACTTTTCTCCATCGATAGTCAAATATGTTGTAGCATAAATCAAATCGGTTGAAGCATACAACAATCCTAATTCCTTTCCGATTCTGGCCATCTTTACTTTGTATCCCGACTGGCATAAGATGAATGCCTGTAGCAAAGTAATACTGTTGTTGTCTGCAGAAGGCAAGAGTTTGGTAGCTACAGTTTGGGTCAACATCAGATAAGCATAGTCGTTCAAAGAATAATTGTCTTTTATATGCAGACAGGTATTCACCAAGGTACGGTAGTCTTTTTTACTTAACACTTCCCATCCGTCTGCGATTTCCCGCTCTGTAATTCCTTTTAAGTGTATACAGTTTTTCATTGATACTCCAATTTTGCAGGGAATGCCATAGAAATTGAAGGCCAGGGCTTCTTTTTCTGTCAAATCCGGTAGCGGATCTTTCTCTTTGACAGGCTTATTCTCTTCCGGGATATCAACTGGTTTAGGCTTTGGGGTGACAACAGGAATTTTCTGAATAGTATCTATCGGGATATGTACAGGCTTTACGGAAGGGTTGGGCTTATTGATTACAACAGGGCGGACTGGTTCCGGACGTTTGGGTCTGCTTTCTGTCTGTTCACTGTTGTAGGATTTCCAGTTTTCTTTCAAAAATTGAATAAATTCTCGGTTCTGTTCGCTCACAAAATCAGAAAATTCTTTTTGCTGCTGTTTGACGAACTCTTCAAATTCTTTCATTTCTGCTTCAATGCTTTGAGCACAAAGCATTTGTGGAAACAAGAAACAGATTCCACAAAGGAATAATGTTTTTTTTCTCATAATAAATCCCTATAATTTTACTTGTCATTACTGCTTGTCAGTGGAGAAACTTTCCAATCTACAATTAGTTTGTTTTGGTTTACTCCTTGTATCTGCGGAATAATTCTGACTATTCCTGTTGCTTTTTCGCGTGACAGGTCGTACATGATATTGCTCTGATAGTTATCCAGTACAGAGCTGATATTTGACTTTAAAAAAGAATAAGAGAACAACTGATCGGCCAATCCGACCACATATGCAGGCCAGAAAGCATATTTCATGTTATTCCCTTGTTTTACAGAACAATCATAGGCAGATGAATCTTTATACCAGCATCCCTTTTGTGGAGTGATTATGCGTTGTCCGTCGAATGAAGAGTTGATGACAGGATAATTCAGGTTTCCTTTTATTTCAAAACCGTCGGAACACTCTTCATTAGAGCCCATTTGTATCTTTATTTTATAATCTTTCTTTGCATATTTGTCGTCGGTATAAAGAACCATCCATTCACTTTGGGATGAGAAGGAAGAAAAGTCGGTATTGTCCGAATTCTGTTTCCCGGTACTGTAAAACTTAACTTGAACCAGAACTTCCCCAAACAAAGTTTGGTATTCGTTTATAATTTCGCAGGAAGAAGCTTCAAGCTTATGATTCATCATGATCAAGGATATTATCTTGTTGGAATGTCTTTCTACATTGTTGACAGATGATTCTGTAGATGAAAAAATATCTGAAAGCATCTGAATCTTCACTTGATTCTGAAGAGTAAACAGCCATAAAGCACGTTGAACGGCTTGTTCGCGTCCGTCTTCCAATGTCATACATGGATCTGAAGAAGAAATTACCACTCCTTCTCCCTGTGCAGTATACACCCATTCGGGTAATGAGTCACGTTGTCCGGTTACCCAATTTTCCTGCATATCTTGAGCATATAAGCACACTTCAGAAAAAAGAGAACATACACACCAAAGAAAGAAAAAGAATTTCAACCGCATAGATTCTATAAAAAAACAGATAGGTTGACAACCCATGATAATGGCTGTCAACCTATTTATAAAACATTTTAATTATTGTAATTTGCTCATTTCTTCTTCGAATACTTTTTTGAATTTTTCGTATTCAAAGTCGATTCTCAACTTGTCATCACTTTTAATTCTGTTTGCCATAGCTTCCATGATTTCATTTCCTGCCAATTCTACAGCTACATAAACCTTGTATTTGCCATCAGGAGTTTTCATGGTTTTTTCGCAGATAACGCGGACACCTGACAATTCCTGGCTTACAACCTGGCGTCCCAATGACTGATAACGGCTTTTTGCCTCTTCGTTTTCACCCTGCTGGTAAGAAGAAGAGTAATTGTCTGTTACCGCCTGCACCTTGATGTTGATGGCTTCTGCCAAGCCGGTACGTGCTTCTGTCATTGCTTTTTTCTTGGCAATATTCATATCGGTAGAAAGTCCCATTGCGCTGGCTCTGAAATATTCATTGTTTGTCATGAATTCCGGTCCGGAGCAAGGTACAATAACTTCAACATCTTGCGGAGTTTGAGTTACGGCCTGAGTACTGCCACATCCTGTTAAGCATGCTACTCCTAGAGCAGCCATTGCTATCATGCTAATCTTTTTCATAATCATATCGTTAGTTAATTATTCGAGATTTCTTATTTTTATATTTTCCCCAGATGCTGCCTTCAATTCCAATAAGGCAACTTTCGACAATTTGGGGACTTCTATCATTAATTCTGTCGGCACATTTGGCACAATCAGTGCTTTAACTGCGTAGGTACTTGTATCGGAACCCAACTTAATCCGCTCTATTTTTGCCTGTTCACCGTTTTCGTTTACGATGCACTGATTTAAAGCATATAGGCGGAGCGATACATCGTCATTGTTTACATTGATGATTTTACAATGTACTCTCGATTTGCTTCCCATGACAGAAAGGTGTGAGAATTCTACGAAAACTCCATCAAACCATTCCCATCGTGCAGGCTCCGGCTTTGCAGGCTTTGGTTCAACCTTAGGGGGATTGTTTTCCTGTACAGGAGGTGTGCTCGGTTGTGAGGGGAGTGGAGACACCTCCGGAACCTCTACGCTGATAACAGGCGAAGAGGGCTGAGGCTTTGGATTTTCCGGGAGATAATCTCTTACGGGTATCTCTCCACTTGTATCTATCTTCAATGACTTCAGCTGGGCAGGCAATCCTTTCTTCAACCGCTTTAGAAGTTCGCGTGCAACCATCGCTTTTGCCTGTGCCAGCGATTTGTTTTCGGGAACCAATGTCCGTACATCATTCAACGAATAATTCAGCAGAGTAGCATTGGTACGGTTGTCCAATATGCTGACAGATAATGTAGAGAAATATTCAACCATATTGTACAATTCGCCGGGAACCAAAGCTCCTTTCTTCAGATTGTTCTCCAGTGTTACTATAGCATCGGCCTGTCCAGGTGCTTCTACTATATCGAAATAGTTATTAGTCAGCATGCTTTTAACGCTTGTAGCCAGGCTGCGCAATTCATCATTACGGGTCTGAATGTAGGCGGTCAGTCTCTTTTGTTCGAGATTGACAGTCAAAGTAGCCTCCGGCATCATTGCCAAAGCCTTTTTGAATAAGACAGAATATTTGCCTTGAGTCAGTATCTTAAATGCATCCATTGCCAATGATACACGTACTTCCTGTTGTGCCTGCTTTGATGTAATGTTTCTGATATAGAACTTGGAAGTTCCATATTCATCTGTCGGTGCAGGTAAAGAAACATCACCTTCGTCCGACAAGAACTTTGCCTGAAGTACGATGTTCTTTAAAGGTCTGTTGTTTCGCAATACACGAACTTCAATCGGGTTCTCTATTCCCTGAAATGCTTTCCCGTTGATGGTAGCCGGAGAAACTGACAAAGTAACCCCGTTGAACGCACCGATCAAGGAAGCATACACTTCTGTTCCCAAATTGATGGTGTTTCCGCTGTACGAACATCCCAGTTCCATGTGGATGACAGGCTGAATCGCTTCCCATGCTTTGATTAGCAAGTCGATACCCGACATGATGTCTCCCTGTTCGATCATGGAGTTACCACGATACCAGAAAGCAAATCCGTCTTTCACCGCCTTTTGGCGTCGGGCTTCCATGTATTCTTCATAATCGAAGCGGTTCAGTTCGTAATAAACCCAATATTCGTTGCCGTTTTCCCAAGAATCTACCATACGATACTTCTCGATATTGGCCTGGACAGCAGAACGAATAGTTTCTGCATAAAGTTCTTTTATTGTGCCGTTGTCTTCGATTGTGTTTAACAGCGACGTAGAAGAAATCTGTATGCTGATCTCGGATGCCAAGTCGGCCAACGCTCTTTCCTTTGCCTTGCTGATATAACCCTTTTCAGAAGTTTTTGCCATACCAACCCCTGCGTAACCAAACTCATTGACAGGATGTTGTCTTACCCAGGAGGGAGCATTCTGTGCATGAGCAAGCAGGCCGATAAATCCTAAAACAAGCAGTAAGTATTTTAGTTTCATACTTTAAAATTTAATCGATTGTAACGTAAATCGTATTACCGTCAATTCGGATTTCACAAGAGATACCCTGTTCTTCCAGGAAGAATGCCAGGTTGTCTGCATACGTAGAAGCATCCAGCAGAAGTCCGTCTGAATCGTGTGTAGGAATCTGTATCGTATCGAAAATCAGGCTTTCTGCTACAGATCCCTGAATATGATAACGTCCGCCTTGTGAGGTTTTACGTACCCAGTTACGGATCAGCGAAGCGATACTTACATTGCTGCCTCCTACACGGTCGTTCAAGGTATTGATAGACGAATCCGACAAACCAACACGCAATGCTACCGTATTACCCTTGGTCAGCTTTTTGGCAAACTCTATGGAAATGTCTTTCAGGAAGCCGGACAACACATCTTGTGTTGCATAGGCGCACAAGCGGTCGAGCTCTGTGGTTTTGAAACGGTTGGTCCATCCGGAGCGGGAAGCCAATGTACGTCCGGTAGAAGTTTCGCGTGCAGACATAATCAGTGAAACTCTGCTGCCCGAAGGCGAAATATCTTTCTTTATGTCTACAATGACGTATACATCTGCTCCTGAATTGTTCAACAACTGACGGTCGTTCGAATCAGCATTGTTTGCTTCCCAGTCTAAAGACCGTTGTGCCATATCGGCCCGGGTTTCTACGCTGATGGTATTTACATGAAGCTGTTTGAATCCATTGTCTACCGCACTTACCGCCATACGCAAATCGAAGTCGGTGCTTAGTATTTTAGCGTACGACATATTGGTGTTCCGCTTGTAAGGAACTACCATGATGGTAGGCAAAGGAATCTCTTCCTGTGTTTCTTCCATTGTTCTGTTTTCCAACGGATTCTCCATCACCCTGTTTCGTACCATATCTTTGATGAGTGCATCAATAAGTACTTCCGCGGTTACTCTTCCTTTGTATAGGCCAGAAGACAGTTTTTCCGGTTTACCTTCTTCGGTACTGTTTCTGATGAAAAGCTGGTAACGGGATTTGAAGAACTGGTCTATATAATACGAATTCTCCTTTTCCAGGAAAGGCTTTCCATTGTTTATCCCGTCTACTCCATTTATAAACAAGGCGTTGAATATTGATTTTAAGGCATTATCGTATACCTCTTTTTTCTTTTCCGCCAGCCCCGAAGCATTTATTTTGGCAACGTTTCCATCGTTGTTGATACAAGAAACATCATTGGAGTATATTTCCTGTGCGGATAAACTGAACATGCCGGATAACAGCATGCAAAAAAATGCCAGATATCTCATTATGAATTAATTATTTTTATAATATGACTGAAAGTAGATTAGAATTCCCAAAATTCTTTTGCTCTGGAAACAACGATCAGTTTTGTTCCTTCTTGAATTTTCTCAAAGATTTCCTCATCTCCTTTGGTTACTTTGCACAACGAACGGTTAGGGCTTAGTACTTCTTTCACGTTCAATTGTCCAATTTCTACTTTCGAAATTTCTCCAGCAATATCCATTTCAGCAAAAACAGTGAGTCTTTGACCCTTCATAATACCTTTTGCTGTTCCTAAATCGATGAACACGGTTTTAGCTTTTTTCTTTTTTACCTCTTCTACCTGTACAATTGTACCTTCCATTTTAAAGTGCTCATCTACAAAATCCTCCATACTGTATTTAACATAGTCTAATGTCTCAAGGATGGCTTTTTCCTTAGTATCTCCAGTTCCTCCGGTCAGCCCTTCATGACTAAAGGTTTTGGTTCCTTTCAATGTTCCGTTTGATGGGTCTACGACTTTCAATGTATAAGAAACACTTCCTTTGTAATAGATTTTACCATCACTGTCTTTTTTCTGTGTAGCTGTCATGGATGCAATCTGACCTTGAATCAAATATTTGGCTCCCAAGGTCGTCATTTCTTCACTTCTTGCAGTAACATCTCCCATGGCAGATTCCTGCTGTCTGCGTAATGCTTCTTTCTTCAATGCTTCATCAGAATCTACGTCAATCAGAATAATACGTTTCATCTCATGAATACCTTCAATCACTTTGCTGCGTAAAGCTTCTGCCATTGTTTTTGAGATATTGCTGGAATGGGAAAAATAGTCAATATACACTTTTTCTTTTCCTTCTTCTGCATTTTGTGCGTACGTATACGATGCGATAATTCCCAAAACGATGAACAACAAAATTCTTTTCATATGCTTTTCCTTTTTAAAATTATTTTGAAAAATCATCTTCAGAAGAAACATAAAATAAATATTCTTATGTTCCTTTGTATAAAATTTACTATTATTATGAAGCGAAGTAAACAAAAAAACATACATGCACATTTCGGAAACAAGGTTGTTTTGCTATTTTAAAAACCTTGTGTAGGGAGAATAATGCTTTGATGTTATTTATATTTAGGAATACATACAATGATTAATAGAGGGTTGGGCTGAAAGAGGGAATTGGAAAATTGAAATGAATTGATATTTCCGGCGGTAATATAGGATATATATGCGAAACTGAAGAGTTTGTTTTTCTGATACTGCAGAGGAGGAATCTGAAAAGCAGCCCCCGACCATTGTAAAGTTCATGGTCGGGGGCTGCTTTATATAATAAGAATAAATTTTACCGGGGTATAACCTGTTTACAGATTGTATTATGCTTTTTGGTTTGCTGTTTACACCGGGAACTGTATATGCAATATCGTTCCTTTTCCGGGTTGGGATTCTATTTGGATAGTACCTTGAAGCTGGTGGATACGTTCTTTTATGCTTCGGAGTCCTAATCCGGATTCCAGTTCATTTTCCTCTACCAGAGTGACGTTAAAGCCTACTCCGTCGTCTTCGAAAATAATTTCAATTTGTCCGTCTTGCCGGCTGGTGGTAAGATACATGTGTTGTGCATGTGCATGCTTGATGGTATTGGAAACAGCTTCCTGTATGATGCGGTATACTTCCAGAATCTTTTCGGGAAGAAGAATGACATTTTTTACTTCCGGTGAAATATAGGAACTTATTTGAGGACTTCCCAATAAATTCAGTTTCTCGGTATATAGCAAAAGCATATCGTACAAGCTGATGTGCTCAAATTGAGGTGTAGACAACTGATGGGAAAGGTTACGTACATTTTTGCGTATTTGAGTAAGCTGTTCTGACAGTTGCTTCTGTTCGGATTGGTTTATCTGCATGTGAATAGAAAGAAGTTCATTGCAGATTCCGTCGTGCAACTCCTTGGATATACGGTTGTTGCTGTCTTCCAATCCCTTGAGGTATTGTTCTGTCATTTTTTTACTCATTTCACTGGCCAAAAGTCGGCTCTTGGCTTCCTTCTCTTTGATTTCTCCTTCGAGTTCCATCTGCTTCAGGCGGAAAGCAATCTTGCGTTTGCGCATGTGAATCATCAGGATAGCCGACAATAGCAGGACAAGTACCAATATACCGGCAATGGTATAGGTACGTATCTGATAACCGGTTTTTTCGATGGCTCTTTTCTCGTTTAGGCGGCTTATCTCAAGATCTTTCTCCTGTGTCTCCAGTTCTGCCTGAAATCCGGCAAGCCTTTTGTGATATTTGTCTTTTTGTCGGGCAATTTCCTTTTCATAGGCTTCTTTAGCCAATGAGGCAGATGTGGAAAGATTGTTCCGCTGTGCCTCTATCTCCGACAGAAGCAGCAGTGATTTGGAAAACAGTATATTGAGAGAGTCGGCTGTCCGGTAGAAGTCTGTTGCACTGGCAGCATAGCGGTAGGCTTGTATCAGTGAGTCTGTATTGTGGAAAAGGATGTAGCCGTACAGATAGTCGAAGTTGGCTTTGTTTTGGGGATTTTGGGGCAGGTCGCGATATCGCAGAGCCTTCCGGCAATACTGGAGGCTTTCGGCGATGCGTCCCGTCTCCTGAAGAGCTTTTATATGGTGGGTATAAAGATAAAACCGAATGCTTGCCGGAGAGTTTTCGCGCAGACAGGCTTCGGCTATCCGGAAGGTGTCGAGTGCAGCCTGGTAATAATGAGTGTTGCTCAGAAAGATACCGTGATTGCACAGACGTCCGAGGTAGTTGGTATGAGTCTTCATGGAGAGGGTATCAAGAGGATACGAAAACTGTTTGCGGGAGATGATAATGGCTTTGTCATTTTCATCCATGTCATTGTATAATGTGGACATGTTGGAAATGATGATGGAAGCAAGGTTGTAGTTTTGCTGGTTTTCTGCAATCTTCAATGTCTTCTGGTAAGAAGCAATGGCTTTGTCAAGCATAAAGAGGCGGCGGTAGATGACTCCTGACAGATTGTAGGCTTCCGACATCAGCGAAGAGTCGTTGAGTGCGACGGATTGTTCGATGGCTTGGTCGGCTGTTTCTTTGGCTTCCTTTATCTTGTTGTCCAGCCACAAGCCGTATGCCAGTTCGTAGGTCGCCATTGCTTCCAGCTCTTGTATTCTTTTCAGTGTTTTCGCATCGCGGATGGTTTCTCTCATCTTGGTAATTTCCTTCCGTATCTGTGCTATCAGCAGACGGGATTGGGGGAATTTATTTTGCGCATCAAGGTAGATGGCATACGTTACGTCCACATCCAGCGCTTCTACGGGATGGGTGTCGTAATCGATTTGTGTATGGGCAAGAGTATAGATGGAGTCTACCTTGGCGTATTCTCCGTTGTTGGCGTACGCGTCCATTTGTTTCACAAAATCCTGTGATATAGCCTGTGTGATACCTGTGCAAAAAAGCAGGATCAGTAATAAAATGTTTTTCATACTGTAATCCATCCTTTAATAAAAGCCATTCGCATGAGATGAGAAACATTGATGGCTCCGCTTTTCAATAATATGTTTTTACGCATCGTGTCGATGGTGTTTTTACTCAAATTCAATTCCTGTGCAATTTCATCGGAAGTCAGTCCGCGAGAGAGCATGTTGATGATTTCGTTTTCACGCGGGCTGGGGGTATAGCTGACCGAGTCGGCCGCAGAATGGTCTCCCAAAATGGAAAGTACCACATTGAGGGCAGAAGACGAATAGAACTTCTTTTGCTCCTCCAGTATCGAAGCTATCGCTTTACTTATTTCTTCTGTCTTGTCACTTTTGATGACGATACCCGATACTTCTCCTTTTATAAGAAGCTTGATAATCCAAAACTCCGTATGCATGGTATATACAATGACCGGAATGTGTATCTCTTTTTTTCTGAGGTAGGCCAATACATCCAACGCTGTCTTGTCGTGGAGCTCATAGTCCAGAATCAGAAGATCGGGGATGGTGTGAGTAATGTATTGGTAAAGTTCCGAATAATGATGCCCGGTGGTGATGCAATATTTCTTTTCTGTTGCAAGCAACTGTGCCAGTCCTTCGGCTACTACCGGATGATCGTCGAGTATATATAATGTAGGCTGTGTCATGAGCTTGTTTTTTCTTATTTTTACAAAGATGGGTAATTTTGTCAATTTATACAAATTAATGCATATAAACAATTGTAGTCTTTGAAGAAACTGAAATAAAGATTTGAACTTGAAGTGCACCCAAAAAGATTTTGGAAAAAACTCTTGAATTCTTGTATCAAATAATTAGGATATGTAAAACGAATCTTTTATTTTTGTTCAGCTATAAAAAATGAATACATATTAACTTAAAACATAAAATCATGGAAAATGAAGAATTGATTAAACAGTGTGCGGAAAAAGCACAGAAATGGCTGACACCTGCTTACGATGCCGAAACACAGGCTGAGGTAAAGCGCATGCTGGAAAATCCGGACAAAACAGATTTGATTGAAGCTTTTTATAAAGATTTGGAATTTGGTACTGGTGGTTTGCGTGGTATCATGGGTGTAGGCTCAAACCGTATGAACATCTATACAGTAGGTGCTGCCACTCAGGGCTTGTCTAACTATCTGAACAAATGTTTTGAAGGAAAGAAGGATATTTCTGTAGTTGTAGGTCACGACTGCCGTAACAACAGCCGTCTGTTTGCCGAAATCTCTGCAAATATCTTCTCTGCCAATGGCATTAAAGTATATTTGTTCGAAGATATGCGTCCTACTCCGGAAATGTCGTTCGCTATCCGTCACCTGGGATGCCAGAGCGGTATTATCCTGACTGCTTCTCACAACCCGAAAGAATACAACGGATACAAGGCATACTGGGACGATGGTGCACAGGTATTGGCTCCACACGATAAAGGTATCATCGAAGAAGTAAACAAGATTTCTTCGGCTTCTGAAATTAAGTTTGAAGGAAACAAGGAACTGATTCAGGTAATCGGTAAGGAAATTGATGACGAATACTTGCGTCAGGTACATACTATCTCTATCGATCCGGAAGTAATCAAACGCCAGAAAGATCTGAAGATTGTGTACACTCCGATCCACGGTACAGGTATGATGCTGATTCCGCAGTCATTGAAATTGTGGGGATTCGAAAATGTACACTGCGTACCCGAACAGATGGTGAAGAGCGGCGATTTCCCGACAGTAGTTTCTCCGAACCCGGAAAATGCAGAAGCGTTGTCAATGGCTATCGACCTGGCTAAAAAACTGGATGCAGATATCGTAATGGCTTCAGACCCGGATGCAGACCGTGTAGGTATGGCTTGCAAGGACAGCAAGGGAGAATGGGTATTGGTAAATGGTAACCAGACTTGCTTGATTTTCTTGTATTACATTATCAAGAACCGCATTGCAATGGGTAAGATGAAAGGCAACGAATTTGTTGTGAAGACCATTGTAACTACAGAATTGATCAAGGCAGTAGCCGACAAGAATAATATTGAAATGATGGACTGCTACACAGGTTTCAAATGGATTGCACGCGAAATCCGTCTGAACGAAGGTGTAAAACAGTACATCGGTGGTGGAGAAGAAAGCTACGGCTTCCTGGCAGAAGACTTCGTGCGTGATAAAGACGCTGTTTCTGCTTGTTCATTGCTGGCAGAAATCTGCGCATGGGCAAAAGACCAGGGCAAGACATTGTATGATATCTTGATGGAAATCTATGTAGAATACGGATTCTCTAAAGAAGTAACTGTCAATGTAGTAAAACCTGGTAAGAGCGGTGCAGACGAAATCAAGGCCATGATGGATAACTTCCGTGCTTGTCCGCCGAAAGAATTGGGTGGCTCGAAAGTGGTTTTGGTAAAAGACTACAAGTCATTGAAGGCTACTGATGCAGAAGGCAATGTAACCGACTTGCAGATGCCGGAAACATCAAATGTACTTCAGTTCTTTACAGAAGACGGTACAAAAGTTTCTGTACGTCCGTCGGGTACAGAACCGAAGATTAAGTTCTATATGGAAATTAAGGGTGAAATGCAGTGCCCGAAATGCTATGCCGGAGCTGATGCTGATGCTACAGAAAAAGTAGAAGCAGTGAAGAAATCATTAGGCATTTGATAAAAAGACTATGTAGATTTTTTTTCATAGTAAAAATTTAAGGTTAGGAAAGCTGTGCCACGTGAGTGGCGCAGTTTTTTTTTGTGTATAATGTTCTGTTCTTGTTCCCTGCCATAGGAAAATGAATATGATACAGGTCGTGTACAATAATCAGCGGTGTCGGCTGTGTATTCGGCGCAGTCGGCCGTAAAGACGACGGTGTCATTTTTATATCCGACGACGTCGGACGGAGTATTTCCCTGTCAGAAGAAAGTGTGTATACAGATTTAAGGTTGGATGAACCGGAATACCGTTTCCGAAATGTCTGCAATAATTTGTGCGTTTGTCTGGTCTGTTTCAGAAGAGTTGCAGACAAATACAGCCAATGTGTAGTAAGTACCGTCAGGCAGCAATATGAATCCTACATCGTTGCATCCAATCATTTCTCCTTTTTCATTCCGGTCTCCGGTTCCTGTTTTATGCCCTGTGCGTATCGATGTACCGGAAAAAGGCTTTGGGATACGGTCTTTCCCCGTTTCGCAAGTCAGCATGGTCTCCTTGATGAAATCCTGATTGGTTAAAGTAAAAAGCTGGCATTCTATAAGCTTATTGGCCAGACAAGCCGCAGCAAGAGGAGAAGTCCAGTTTTGGTAACAAAGGTTCAAGTCGCGGTGCATATCCTCTTCGGTTGCACAAATCCGGAAGTCATTAATCCCCAGTGAACGGATATACCGGTCGGTTGCTTCAGTTCCTCCTGTATATTCGAACAGGATATCACAGGCATTGTTGTCACTCAGTTGTAGTGTATAAGTCAGCAGTTCTCTGATTGGGAGGCTGATATTGCCTTGCGGATACTTGTCGCGCAAGGGACTGTAGGTATTGGGATGCAATTGCTCTTTACGGATATAGACCGGTGTGTCGAGCGAAAGCCCCTGCTTCTCAATATAGTTGATTACGGCCAATGCCTGATGCAGTTTGAATACACTCATCATGGGGTATTGTACATCGTTGTTTACGGTCAGAGTATCCTGTCCGTTGATGATAACAGCCACTCCGACCTGTGCTTTTTTACTTTTGATAAGTTGGCGGATTTGCTGTTGCAGTCTGCTCTGTTGTGCCTGTAAGCCGGAAAGACACAAGATTGTGCTGAATAAAAGGAAGAATATGCGCATTATTTATTTTTTTATATATTTGTTTTGGCAAAGGTATATTTATTTACTCTAATAAAGTGCTGTTTCACTTTCATATAGAGTGGATTGGATAAAATTTTTTTGAATAAAGTTTTCCAAAGTATAGATTTTTTGTCGTTTTTATATTGAAAATACTTGAATTTTATCTTGCCGGTAGGTTCGTATTTTCAAAAATTTTATCTTTGTATAACATAATAGACATATTTATGGAAGAGTATATTTTAACCGTTTCGATGACTGCTGAATCCCTTTATCGGGTATTTGAAGATGCTGTACGTATGGCTTGTGCCGGATATTATACGCCGGATCAAATTGATGCATGGGTAGAGAGAGCCGATTTACAACACTGGGAATCTCTTTTGGAATCCGGTTTGCATTTTATAGCAGCCAGACATATTTTGTCGGACGAAATCGTAGGCTTCATTTCGGTAGATTCTAATGGTTATCTGCATGACTTGTTTGTTGACCCTTTACACCAGTGTAGAGGAGTGGGAAGCCTTTTGCTGTATACAGCCGAAAAATTTGTCGTAGAATGTAAGTCTATTATGTTGGATGCCGAAGTAAGTCTTCCGGCTCGCCGGTTTTTTGAGAAACGGGGATTCCATGTACTGTGTACTCAAGAGGTAGATGTATTGGGAATAAGACTTGATAATTTTGTAATGCAAAAGTCCTTGGTCCTTCAGGGAAATGCTGAAAGCTATGACGAATTGTTGAGGCTTTGGGAAGTTGCCGTACGGCATACTCACCGTTTTTTGAATGAAGGGGATATTCTGTTCTATAAGTCAGAGATAATGAATCATTATTTCCCGATTCTTTCTTTATACATTATATATAATAGATTGGGCAATGCCATTGCTTTTATGGGACTGTCTGATGAAAAGATTGAAATGCTTTTTGTACACCCCGACGAACTCCACAAAGGATATGGCAGCATTTTGATTGATTATGCGGTACGCGAGAAAAATATATATCGTGTAGATGTAAACGAACAAAACCGGGAGGCTTTGGCTTTTTATTTGCATAAAGGATTCCGGATTGTGGGACGGGGCGAGGAAGATGATTTCGGTAAACCTTATCCTGTTTTATATTTAAGCGCGGAAAGATAACAGAAATGTTATATGATGTGCAGCGGGAGTAAATTTTCTATAGTTGTTTTAGAATGGATAATTTTCAAGGAATAGTATTAGGCAAGCAGAAAGACATGGAAAAGGAATTTCAGTCTTTTTTTATTCGTAACTTTCCGAAAGTGAAGAATTTTGCTAAAATGCTGTTGAAGTCTGAAGAGGATGCAGAAGATGTATCCCAAGATATCTTTCTGAAACTGTGGATGCAGCCGGAAATATGGCAGGGGAAAGAGGAGGCAGACAGCTATATTTATTCCATGACGAAGAATCTGATTCTGGACCGTTTTAAACATATCAGTGTGGAGCGGGAATATCTGAATATAGTAGTCCCCGATACCTTGCTTTCCGAACTGATGGGGGAGGATTATGTCCTCGAACAAATGTATTATAAGGACATCCAGTTGCTGGTACGCCTTACTTTGGAGCATTTGCCGGAGAAGCGGGTGCAGATTTTCAAGATGAGCCGTTTTATGCATTTGTCGAATAAAGAAATAGCGGAACGCCTTGATTTATCGGTCCGTACGGTGGAACATCAAATCTATTTAGTTCTTGCAGAATTGAAAAAAGCAATTTTTTTATATTTTTTCTTGAGTTTATTTAAGTAGTTGGTCTCGGTTATTCGTCTTATAAGTGAAAAGCACTTAAAATAACTGTTTAAATGAAAAATTGTATAAGACGAATTGTAGAGACCTTTGTCCGGAATGACTATTCGGAACAGACCAAGAAAGAGGTTTGGAAGTGGTTTGCGGACGAAGAGCATGCAGAGGAAAAAGAGCAGGCTTTACATATGTTATGGGAAAAAGCCGGCATGGAGAGTGCTCCTGCAAACATGAACGATTCGCTGAAAAAGATGAAGCAAAATATAGGGTTTCAAACGGAGACTCGCCGTAAGAAGCTCCTTCCTTCCTGGATTTGGCAGGCTGCTGCAGTTTTCTTTTTTGCCGTATCAACCGTGTCTATCACCTTGATGATTTATTTTAGTCGGATAGAAGATGTAGATCTGATAGAAAACTACACTCCGGTAGCTGATTTGCGTCAGGTGACCTTGCCCGATGGCACTGAGGTTATTCTGAACTCAAAGACTACCTTGCTGTATCCGGCTCAGTTTAAAGGAGACACAAGAAGTGTGTATTTGATAGGGGAGGCAGACTTCAAAGTAAAACCGGACAAAGAACATCCGTTTATTGTCAAGTCGAACGGTTTTCAGGTTACAGCATTGGGAACAGAATTTAATGTAGAAGCATATGCCGATGACGATTGCCTGACTGCTACCTTGCTGTCGGGAAGTGTACAGGTCGATTTTAATAATTTGCAGTCGCAGGTTATTCTGAAACCCCATGAACAACTTGTTTTCAACCGTAGCACCAAAGAACATCAGGTACATTGTCCCGATATGGAAGAGGTAACAGCATGGCAACGGGGAGAATTGATTTTCAGTGAAATGTCATTGGAAGACATTATCACCCGTTTGGAACACAAATACCCATATACCTTTGTATATAGTCTTCACAGCTTGAAGAAAGACCGGTATACATTCCGTTTCCCGGCCAAGACAACTTTACCTCAGGTAATGGATATTATAACACGGGTTGTGGGAGATATGGAATATCAGATAAAGGAGAACAAGTGTTATTTGATACAAAAAAAGAGATGACTTAAATATTAACCTTTAAAAACAAGAAAAACACGCCTATGATAAAAAGTATCCGGGAAGAGGCCCCAATTCTTCCCGGATATGAAATCTACATTCTTAAAGAATTAGCGTTTACTTATTTCTACGCTATGCAACGGTAAAATGAAGTAATAATCAATTAACTAATACTTAAGAAATGCCAACAAAAATACAAAATATAATGAATAAGCAGACAAGAAATAAGGTTCTTTCATTATTTTTATGTTTGCTTCTTGCTCCGGGTGCTACTTTTGCACAGCAGGACAAAAAAATTACTATTCAGAAGCAGAATATTTCTGTAATAGAAGCCTTGAAACAAGTAGGAAAACAGACTGGAATGTCTGTAGGTTACAACAATTCTCAGTTGAAGGGAAAAGAGAAAACCAATTTGAGTTTGCAGAATGTAGCCTTGGAACAGGCACTGGAAACTATTCTGAAAGGAACAAACTATACTTATCAGATTAACGGTCAGTATATTCTGATTGTAGAAAAAGCACAGAACTCAAACGCAAAACTTCAGAAAGTATCTGGTACTGTTGTAGATGCAAACGGTGATCCTCTTATCGGTGTAGCTATTCAGATAAAAGGTACTACTACCGGAACCATTACAGGTATTGATGGTGATTTTGCATTGGATGCACGCAAAGGTGATGTACTTGTAGTTTCTTACATCGGTTATGCTACTCAGAATATTACTGTGGACAAACCTTCTTTGGCTATCCGCATGAAAGAAGATACAGAGGTGCTGGATGAAGTCGTTGTAACAGCATTGGGTATTAAGAAAGAAGCAAAATCTTTGTCTTACAACGTACAACAGGTAAACAATAGCGAAATTACCCGTATCGCAGATGCCAACTTCGTAAACAACTTGAACGGTAAGATTGCCGGTGTAACCATTAACTCTTCTTCTTCGGGTGTAGGTGGTTCTTCACGTGTGGTAATGCGTGGTGCCAAGTCTTTGAATGGTAACAACAACGCATTGTATGTAGTCGACGGTATTCCAATGTTGGATATGTCTGCAGCTAACGGCCAGCCTTCGGATGCTTACGAAGGAGCCGGACTTTCCGGAGACCCTATCTCTGGTATCAATCCGGAAGATATCGAATCAATCTCTGTATTGAGCGGACCTTCGGCTGCTGCTCTTTATGGTAGTGCTGCCGCAAACGGTGTAGTAATGGTAACTACCAAGAAGGGTAAAGAAGGACGTACATCAGTAACTATTTCTAACAATACTACCTTCTCTTCTCCTTTGGTTCTCCCGGAATTCCAGAACACATACGGACAGAGCGAAACTGGTAGTTTCTATAGCTGGGGAACAAAACTGAAAACTCCGAGCAGTTATGATCCGAGTGATTTCTTCCAGACTGGTGTCAATGTAACAAACTCTGCCAGCCTGTCTACCGGTACTGCAAAGAACCAGACTTATGTTTCTTTGGGTACAACAAATGCCAACGGTATTATTCATAATAACGATTATGAACGTTACAATGCAACTGTTCGTAACGTAAGCAAGATGCTGAAAGACAAATTGACTCTTGATTTGAGCTTTATGATGAGTGAAATCAAGGAACAGAACATGACCGCTCAAGGTTTGTACTTCAACCCGTTGGTTCCGCTTTATCTGTTCCCTGCAGGTGATGATTTTTCTAAGATTCAGGCTTATCAGCGCTATGATGTAGAACGTAACTTGCTGACTCAGTACTGGCCATACAGTGACGGTCTGTCTTTGCAGAACCCGTACTGGATTACCGAACATATCACAATGCCTAATAACAAGCATCGTTATATGGCTACTGCATCATTGAAGTACGATTTTGCTAAGTGGATTAACGTAAGCGCTCGTGTAAAAATGGACCGCAACAATGAAACTCACGAACGTATGTACGATGCGGGTACCAATACGTTGTTTGCCTCTAAATATGGTTTCTATTCTAAGAGCAACATCGAAGGAAAGCAGGTTTATGGTGAATTGTTGGTAAATATCAATAAGTATTTCGCTGATAATACATTGAACTTGACTGCCAACATCGGTGCCAACTTCGAAGATAACAAGTATCAGTCTGACTATTTTGGTGGTAAACTGAAATCAGTAGCCAACTTGTTTACTTTCGGTAACGTAGATACAACTGAAAAGAATCTTGCCAACCAGTATGGATACAACATTAAGAAACGTGCCGTATTTGGTAGTGCACAGTTGGGATATAAGTCAATGGCTTATTTGGATGTAACAGCCCGTAACGACTGGTCTTCTACCTTTAAAGGTACAGCTACCAATTCATTCTTCTATCCATCTGTCGGTTTGTCTGGTATCTTTACCGATATCTTTAAATGCAGTACCGATATCATGCCGTATATGAAGGCACGTATTTCATACTCTGAAGTAGGTAACTCTCCTGACGTATTCCTGGCTATTCCGACTTATGCTTTGGTAGACGGAACTCCGGTTACCCAGTCTCGCCGACCGAATGCAAACCTGAAACCGGAACGTACCAAATCATGGGAACTTGGTTTCAACTTTGTATTCTTTAAAAACAAATTGAAATTGGATGCTACTTTGTATCAGTCTCGTACTTACAACCAGTTCTTTGAACGTACTTTGTCTTCTACAACAGGATACAAATCGGAAGTAGTAAACGGTGGTCGTGTTGATAACAAGGGTATTGAAGTTTCTTTGCGTTACGATGATCAGTGGGGTGACTTCGGATGGAGCTCATATTTGAACTACTCTCTGAACAAGAATAAAGTGGTAGAATTGCTTCGCGACTACGAAGATCCGTTCACTCATGAAAAGACTTCATTGAACTGGATTGATATGGGTGGTACAAGTATGTACAAGATGATTCTGACTGAAGGTGGTTCTATCGGTGATATCTATGTCAATACATTGCGCACAGACGAACACGGAGCTATTTATGTACACCCGGTAGATCAGGTAGTTGTTCCTGAATACGATAACTTTGTGAAGGCTGGTAACAGTGCTCCTAAGTACAACTTGAGCTGGGGTAACACCTTCTCTTACAAAGGCTTGTCTCTCGGATTCCTGTTGACTGCACGTGTAGGTGGTATTGTTGTTTCTCAGACTCAGGCAGTGATGGATTCATACGGTGTATCTCAGGCTTCTGCAGATGCTCGTGATATGGGTGGAGCAATTGTAAACGGTCGTCCTATCGATGCACAGAAATATTATACTACTGTAGGTGGTGCCGGTAATACTGGTGGTATTGGTTCTATGTATGTATACAGTGCAACCAATGTCCGTTTGGGTGAACTTTCATTGGGCTATGATGTTCCAATCAACAAGTATGTAAGTTGGATTCAGGGACTGAACGTATCATTCATTGGTAAGAACTTGTTCTTCCTGTATAGAAAAGCACCTTTCGATCCGGAACTGACTGCAAGTACTGGAACTTATTTCCAGGGAATCGACATGTTTATGTCGCCAAGCTTGCGTAACCTGGGATTCTCTGTGAAAGTACAATTCTAATCAACCTTAAAACTATAGAACATATGATTTCTAACAATATAAAATCTTGGAGAAAATTCTCTTTATTGGGATTGTCTTTGGCTTTGATGAATACATCATGTATTGATTATATGGACAATGTGAATCCCAATGAAGTTACAGAAGAAATGATGGGAGTGGACAACCTGAAAACAGGTGCGTTTTTCTCTCAGATGTTGCGTCGTGTAGTAATTATCAAAGATGGTGAGATGATGGACTCTGACTATCAGATTGCGCAACAATTGTCTCACGACCAATATGCAGGATATATAGCAGCAACTTTGGGTAGTACTGCACACAATGGACAGTATATTTTTCAGGAAAGTTGGGTAAATGCTACTTTCGACTATGCTTTTACTGGAATTATGGCTCCGTGGCAGAATATTCATAAGATTGCTACAGAACAGGGATTAGAGGAAGTCGATGCATTGGCAACAGTGGTAAAAGTTGCTGGTATGCACCGTATTGCAGATACTTTCGGCCCTATTCCTTATGTAAATTATGGAGCATCCAATCAATACGATCCGCTTGATAAGATTTATGAAAAATTCTTCGAAGAATTGGGCTCTGCAATCGAAATCTTAGGAAACTATGTGAGTGGTAACAGTAGTGCAAAATTGATGAGCGACTACGACTATATCTATGGTGGCAGTGTGGCTCAATGGGTAAAATTTGCCAATACATTACGTTTGCGTCTGGCTATGCGTGTAGCTTACGCCAATCCTCAACTGGCTCAGGAACAGGCAGAACTGTCTGTAAACAGCCCTTACGGATTGATTGAAACAAAGGCCGATCGTGCAGAGTTAAATCATGGTCTGTTATCTTACCACCATCCGTTGCAGGAAATTGCCTACAACTTTAATGCAGGTGACTGCCGTCCTTGTGCTTCTATTGTAGCCTATATGGATGGATTGAACGACCCTCGTATCAGTAAATATTTTACACTGACAGGAGATGGTGGATATAACGGAGTACGTATCGGTATCTCTACTTCAAACATGGCTAATTATCAGGGTACAAAAGTTTCTAATCTGAATATGGATGCCAGCACTACTCCGGTAGTATGGATGACTGCTGCTGAATCATTCTTCTTGCGTGCAGAAGGTGCCTTGAGAGGATGGAACATGGGTGGTGATGCTAAGACTTTCTACGAACAGGGTGTACGTGTTTCTTTCGAAGAAAATGAAGCTGGTTCTGCAGACAGTTATTTGGCAGATGATACTTCTACTCCGGAGGCATACGAAGATCAGGTAGGTAGCGACAACTATACATTCAGTACAGAGGTCACTCCGGCATGGGATGAGGCTGACGATTTCGAAGGTAAACTGGAACGTATCATCACCCAGAAGTGGATTGCATTGTATCCAGACGGTCCGGAAGGCTGGAGCGAATACCGTCGTACCGGATATCCGGAACTGATTCCTGTAGTAGTAAACGGAAGTAACGGAACTATTGATACTGAATTGCAGGTACGTCGCTTGCCGTATACTCGTGATGAGAAAATCAACAATGCAGAAGGTGTAGCTAGTGGTATTGCTGCTTTAGGTGGTGCTGACAATGGCGGTACTAAGCTTTGGTGGGACAAACGTGATCGTTAACCGAAAATATAACTCTAAATAAAACAAACGACTATGAAACTTAAACTTACAAGTATATTGGCTTTGGGTATCGGGCTTGCGGCTTTCTCCAGCTGCGATACAGAAGTGGAAAAGCTTGAAATACAAAAGTTGAAAACATACGATGAACAGTATTATGCGAATATCCGTGCTTACAAGCAGAGCAATCATGAAATGAGTTTCGCTTACTATGAAGCATGGTCTCCGATTGAAGGTGTGGAAGGTAGTAAAGATCCGGCTTCATGGGGAGAACGTATAATGGGACTTCCAGATAGTATCGACATTGTGAATTTGTGGATGGGTATTCCTACTCCAGAAACACATCCGGTAGCATATAGCGACATGAAGTATGTACAGGAAAAGTTGGGTACTCGCTTTGTGATGCATGCCGATGCTTCTCACTATCGTCATGTCTTTACTGTTGACGGTGTGGAATATGATATGGGTGGATCTCCAAATCCTTCGGATGAAGTGATGGCCGCTTATGCCAAATGGATTGTCAATCAGGTATTGGAACCGGGATTGGACGGTGTAGACGTAGACTATGAAGGATGGAATGGTAATGATATGTATCGTTTGACTGTAGAACTGGCTAAATATTTTGGTCCTCAAGGTTCTATTCCAAACAAACTGTTGATTATTGACTATTTTAATAGTGTTCCTCCAAAAGATTGTATTCCTTATTGTGATTATTTTGTACAACAAGCTTATAGTAATCAGGTAGGCTTCCTTACTCAACCTGCAGGATTCCCACCTGAGAAAATGATTTATTGTGAAACTTTTGGTGTATTCTATCTGGACGGTGGACGTTTGCTGGATTATGCTCGCTGGGAGCCGGAAGTAGGCCGTAAAGGAGGATGTGGTGTGTTCTTCTTAGGACGTAACTATTATTCTTCTTCTGGTATTCCTTACAACGAATTCCGTCAGTCTATTCAGATTATGAATCCTTCTATTAAAGAATAATAAACAATAAAAAGACTATGATGAATATACATACATTAAAGACTCTTTTATGGGGAAGCTTGCTTACCTTTTCTATGTTTAGCTGTGCAGAAGGGGATAGCTTCGATTATAATAAGAATGTGGTGTTGGTTTCGGGTACTGAAACCAACCCGGTTGTGAAATTTGTGGTAGAGGATACTCCTTCTTCTTATGCGGTAACAGCTACATCTACGAATAAAGTAGATGAAGATGTAAGAATCAAATTTGGTATTGATAATTCTTTAGTCAATGCTTACAATGAAGCGCATAGTACTAACTATTATCCTGTACCAGATGGTACTGTAGAAATAGAAAATCAGGATGTGGTGATAGAAAAAGGCAAGACTTTTTCTACACCGGCTACTGTAAAGGTGATTTCTACAGAAGGTTTGGATGAGGGACGTGTATACGTAATTCCTGTAACAATCCAACAGTCTGATGGTTTGGAGGTATTGGCTCCTTCAAAAACCATTTATTTACAGATTTCCCGTATCCTTCATTTTACTTCATTGAATATAAGTAATACAAACATGTATAGCAATTTTATCTTCCCTGATGATAAGATGCAATCTTTGTCTAACTTTACTTATGAAATTAAGTTCTATTCAGAGCAATGGCACTCTATCGCTCGTTTGTGTGCGTTTACTTCAAAAGATGAAAGCCGTTCAAGTATGTTACGCTTTGGTGAAGCTGGTATGGATGTAAACTGTTTGCAGTGGGTTTGTCCAACTGGTAGTGTTCCTTCTGTTACTCGTTTCAGTACAAATCGTTGGTATACTTTATCATTGACATACGATGGTAGTAAATTCTCTATGTATGTAGATGGTGTACTTGATGCACAAGGAGATGGTGATGGTCAACCTGTAGATTTCCAGCGTATTGAATTGGGTATGTCATGGACAAGTTATCCGTCTTCTCAATATTTTAGAGGACGTATCGCAGAAATGCGTGTTTGGAACCGTGCATTGACTCCTGCTGAATTGCAAATGGGACTTTGTGGTGTAGATCCAGCTTCTAATGGCTTGGTTGCTTACTGGAAGATGAATGAAGGAGAAGGACATATTTTCCATGATGCAACAAACAATGGCTATGATATGGACTGGTCTAATACTTGTCGTGAAATTAGAGAAGGTGCTGGTTTGACCTATGGATTGGATTATAGTCAGTATGTAGCATGGGATGCTGATGATATAAATAAATGCGTTCAGTGATTAAGTTTTCAAGTCTGAAAGCGAGGAGAAAATTGAATAATATATTGATTTTTATCCTCGCTTCCATTAAACAAAGAATATAACTATGAAAATTACAAAATATTTATGGTCTGTATCATTGCTTCTTGCCGGCATGTTTGGCTTTCACTCATGCGATGAAGAAACATATGATGTAACAGGTAATCCTGATAATTTGATTTTTTTGAAAACAAATTCTAATTTTGATATCTCGCGTTTTCCAACAGGTGGTGCAGAAACTGTAAGAGGGGATGAAGTAGTAGTAAAAATCCCTGTATTTGCAACTCGTCCTGTGGATGGAGAAGTTTCTGTTTCTGCAGAGATTGATGCAAGTTTAGTCGAGCAATATAATACTGCTAATTCTGTAGAATATTCTTCTGTGGATGAAAGTTTGATTGTATGGAAAAAAAAGACTGTTAAATTTTTACCGGGTGCATATGTCGCTTCAGACTCTATAGAATTTTCAATACCAAAAGAAAGTTGTGTGAATTTTGAAGAGAAATCATATCTCATACCGGTTCGTTTGACAGAATCTTCTGGCTGTAATATATCTTTAAATAATAGATATAGCTATGCTGTAGTGACTTGTGAATATACTTATATTGACTCTGAAGTTCAAGAAATGCCTGGAGTTGAGTTGACAGATAAATCTTATTGGGAAGTGACCTCTGATGATTCCTCTGCAGATTTATCGGTTTGTTTGGATGGAGATTTAGCTTCTTACACTACTTTTGGTCAGTTGCAAAACCCGACAGTAACGGTTGATTTGAAGAGTATAATGCATATTCAAGGTGCAAAAATATATACAGCAAATGGTTTTTCTGCTTATTTGAGTAATTTATCTTGGAGTGTAAGTTCTGATGGTGAAAGCTGGACGGATATTTGCGCTTTAACTGATCCTACAACTACTTCTGATGGGTATCGTATGGCATTATTGGGAACTTTTGATGCACGCTATTTGAAATTCTCTCTTAAATGGAGTTGGGGAGGATGGGGAGGTAGCTTCCGTCAATTGGGTGAAATAAGTGTTTACGTAGCAGAATAAAAAATCTAAAATAAGCAGAATGTTATCTTAGGTATAACATTCTGCTTGTATCTCTCTTATGAAAAAGATACTTTTTTATATAATTGCAATATTGTATTTTGTGAATGCCTATTCACAGACTTTTTCTGAAAGTCTGAAATTCCAGGAACGTTCTTTCGATTTTGGAAAGATAAAAGAGAAAGATGGTCTTGTTTCTCATGAATTTACATTTCAGAATGTAGATAAAAAACCGATAGCTATCAGCGGCGTATCCAGCGGATGCGGTTGTGTAAAGTTTGAATACCCTAAATATCCTATTAAACCGGGAGCAAGCGATAAGGTGAAGGTTTATTTTAATCCGGCCTATCGTCCTGGTTTCTTCAGCAAAGAAGTAGTGGTGATGACAAACGATAATAAAAACTATACCCGTATCTGGGTAAAGGGAACCGTAGAGCCCTATGAACATCCTGTTTCGGAGCGTTATCCTTATGAATATGGAGAAGGACTTTGGATGAACTTTGAAATAATGGCTTTTGGTTATATGAATGAAGGGGATAAAAAGAAAATGGATTTGAAGTTTGCCAACGATACAGATAAAGAGATGAAGCTTTTCTTTATTATTATAGATGGTAATACTGATGTGACGTTTACAAGTCCATATACCATGAAACCCAAGGAAGAAAAGACAATGCAGGTTACCTATAGTTATTCGGGAAAGTTCCCTCGTGTAACCAATGTCTATCCGGTAGTGAACGGAAAGACATTGGATAAACCGCTCAAGGTAATGTGCAGTAAACCATAAGAATCAATGAGAAAAAATAGTTTGTATTTTTAGGGCTATAGGTATCTATCGCATAGATAAGAAGATTGTTGTTTTTTGAGTTCAGGTTGATGCTCCCGGGAATAGATGAAAATCTGTTTCCTCGGGAGTTTTTTATTGGATTTAGTAATCTATTGGGGGAATAAGAAGAGAAGGTCTGTGAGTATAGTTTTCTGTGAAAAAATGTATATTATTCCGTATAAATCTTTATCTTTGAAAATCTAAGTTGATAATCGATGATTTTTGGGGGTTCTTCCGTACTTAAAGAAAGTAGGTTTATAAGAAAAGTTGTAGAGATAAGATGAAAAAATCCAACCGGTATCATATTTAGACAAGAACTGTTAACCTTTTACTAAATACATATAAATATTATGAAACACGTAAACAGATTTTATCTTCTTTTGGTAGGAATCATACTGATTTGTTTTTCGTCATGTAAGGGTAATGAAGATATACCTGATACAGGATCGAAAAGTGATGATTGTGAGCTTTTGTCGTTCTCCGTTGCCGGTAATCTTAATGGCTTGGACAAGGATCTGAAATTTACTTATGATGGAGATACAAAGACTTTTTCGTCGATGTATCTGAAATGGATTGATAGAGACGAACCTGAAATGATGATACCGGAGTTTGAAACCAATGGCGCAAAGGTTCTGGTGAATGGAAATGAAGTGGTATCCGGAAAAACAAAATTGTCTTTTGCCGACGATTTTGTAATGACCGTGGTAGCAGAGAGTGGAAAGACAAATGAATATACTGTCTCTTTGAACTGTCCGCAGATAAATAGAGAACTTGCTGTGCTTCACTTTAAACCGGAGGTAGAGATTACCAGTAAAGATGATTATGTAGATACAGAAATCCAACTCTACGACAATACACCGGAATCTACAGGCGAAGGATGGTGGAATAGCGACGAGCAGGGAACCGTTGAAATGAGAGGTAGAGGAAATTCTACCTGGATATTGCCCAAAAAGCCGTTCCGTATCAAGTTTCCTAAAAAGTTCAGCCCAATCGGATTGAATCATGCTAAAGAGAAAAGCTGGACATTGTTGGCACAGGATATGGATAAGTCTTTAATCAGAACACATATCGCATTCGAATATTCCAAGATTCTTTATAATCCGTCTGAATCTTATCATCACGAAAAGGCTGTACTGTTTACTCCGGCATCAAAATACGTGAATGTGTATATCACCGGATATTATACCGATGCGTCTACCGGTGTTAGATCTTATAAAGACGGGGAGTATCTTGGTGTGTATCAGATGAGCGATCAGGTGGAACAGGCTCCGGGACGTATTGAGGTAGAAGATCTGGAAGCTTCGGATGGTGCTGATCCAACTAAAATAACCGGCGGGTATGTGATAGAAACAGACTTGCATGAAGGTATTCATTATTCTGCACAAAAGAGAATTAAGATGAGATATAAATACCCGAAGGATGATGATTGTGATCCGGCTCAGTATGAGTATATCACCAACTTCATCAACGAAGCAGAAAGGGTATTGTATAGTGAGAATTTTAAAGACCCTGTAAATGGCTGGAGAAAATATTTCGACGAAAAGACACTTGCCGATTTTATAATCATAAAAGAGTTTGTGGGCGACCTTGATGGATATACAAGTACGTATATGTATAAGCGCAGAGGGGTGGATAAACTGTTTTTCGGTCCGATATGGGACTGCGACAAAGGATGGGATAATGACAAGCGTGTACCACAGTGGAACTATCCTCCTCTGGAAAGCCTGATGATTTATGCCGGCTTCTGGATGCCTGCATATGTAAATTATGATTGGTTCCAAAGATTATGGGACGATGAAACATTCAGACAGTTTGTGGCAAACAGATGGGCTTCCAAGAAAGCTGAACTTCAGGCTGTAACCGAAAAGGTGCTTGAAGAAACTCCTGTAAAAATGGGTAAGGCTATTGAAGCGAACTTCTCCGTATGGCCTTTCTATTATCAGTTCAGCCAGGAGGCTAAGATGCCGGCAGAAACTTATACTAAAGAGCTTGAAAGAATCAAGGAACTTTCGGAAAAGAGAGGAGCTCTTTTGGACAGATTGTTGAAGTAAGGTAAGTGTGATAAAACAGTGAAAATAAATTACCCGCCATTGATGAGGTTTGTATCAGTGGCGGGCTTATTTTTTGATTTAAACAAACTTGCTTCTTTGCTACAATTGGGCAAGGAAAGATTCCGCCTGTACCAATGTTTCCGGTTTTCCGATATCTATCAGATGGAGATGTTCGCTCAGGTATCCTCCAATGCGTGCATCTTGGCATGCTTGCAGGTAGAAATCCATAATGGAGAATTTACCCTGCCATCCTTGCTTCATATAGGGAAAGAGAGAAGGGGAGAATACATGGATTCCGCTGAAGGCATATTCACGGTGTTTGTCTGGATTCACTGTAAATCCTTCGGGTTTGGTTTGCCCTGTACTTTTGTTTACCCATCCACAAAGATTTTTGTCTTGATCGAAGAGCAGGTAGCGTGTAGTTTGTCGGCGGCTGGCTAGCAGAGTAGCTTGGTTGCCGCTGTGAAGATGATATTCGTACAATGCTTTCAGATCGGTATCCGAAAGGATATCTACATTATGTACCAAAAACGGTTCTTCTCCGGTAAAGAAAGAAGAAGCCTTTAAAATTCCTCCTCCCGTATCGAGAAGGCAGTCGCGCTCGTCGCTGAGGTGAATAGTGAGACCAAAATTCTGGTTTGCCTGCAGGAAATCGATAATCTGTTCTCCAAAATGGTGGATGTTGATGACTATTTCCGTACATCCCGATGCTTTTAGCTTTAAAATGACGTGCTCCAGCATCGGTTTGCCTGCTACCGGCACCAAGGCTTTGGGCATGTGGTCGGTCAGGGGTTTGAGCCGGCTTCCAAGTCCGGCTGCGAAAATCATAGCTTTCATTATGGGAGGGGTTCTAAAAGTTGTCTAATTTGTTGTTCACGGTGAATCAGTTCAATTCGTATTCCGAATTTCCGGTGCAAATGTTCGGCCACGTGTTGGGCAGAATATACCGACCGATGTTGTCCGCCTGTGCATCCAAAGCAGATGCTGAGGTGGGTGAAGCCTCGCTCCAGATAGCGATGGACATGCTGGTCGACCAATGCATCGACATGTTGCAGGAAGGTGGTGATTTCTCCGTCTTCTTCCAGAAAACGGATTACCGGTTCATCCAGTCCTGTAAGCGACTTGTATTGCTCGTATCTGCCCGGATTGTGAACGGCACGGCAGTCGAATACATATCCTCCTCCGTTTCCACTCGGATCTTCGGGGATGCCTTTGCGATAAGAAAAGCTCATGACACGTACCGTAAGCTTCTGTTTATTCCGTTCGTAGGCAAACTGTTTGAGTTCGGTGAGATTCTTCAGTACTTCGCACAAGTATGGATACTCCTCGAAGCCTTCGGAAAGCAGCTGGCGGAGGTTTTCGATGGCATAAGGAATGCTTTGCAGAAAGTGAGGCTTCTGTTCGAAGTATCCTCTGAATCCGTAAGCTCCCAATACCTGCAAAGTGCGGAAGAGTACAAACTGGCGCAATTCGGCAAGGAAGGTTTCTTTTTCGATACTTATATAGTTTTGCAACGTATGGAAATACTCTGTAATCAGTTCCTGGCGCAGTTCTTCCGGATATCTGGCTTTTGCCTGCCATAGGAAAGAAGCCACATCGTAGTAGAAAGGTCCTTTTCTTCCTCCCTGGAAATCGATAAAATAAGGCTGTCCGTCTTTTATCATTACATTGCGGCTTTGGAAGTCGCGGTACATGAAAGTAGAATATTCCTGTTTCAGAAGACGGTCGGCCAGGCGTTCGAAATCATCTTCAAGACGGTTTTCCTGAAAATCCACTTGTGTGGCTTTCAGAAAGCAGTATTTAAAGTAGTTTAAATCCCATAGCACACTGCGGCGGTTGAATTCCGGTTGCGGATAGCAAATGCTGAAATCCATACCCTGTGCTCCTTCAAACTGAAAACGGGGAAGCAGGCGAATGGTCTGTTTCAGTAGTTCTCTCTCTTCTGTTCCGAAGTTTCCGCTTTCTCTGCCTTGTGCAATTACATCGAACAGCAATGTATTTTCCAAATCGTCTTGGAGGTAGCAGTTTTCGTCTTCCGATACGGCATAAACACGGGGGACTGGAAGTCCTTTTTCTGCGAAATGGTGCGACATATAGAGAAAGGCATGGTTCTCTTCTACAGAAGTGCCACACACTCCGATAAGGGTAGGATTACCCTGCAAGCGGAAATATTGGCGGTTGGAACCTGCTCCGGCCAGTGGTTCGATGCAATCCGGTTTATGTCCGGTATGTTGTAGATATAAATTTTCCAATAATGCGTAGTTCATGTGTATTTTTCTTTTTGACACAAAGATAGCGAAAGACGAGCGCAGTGCCAAAGCAAAAAGCTTGCTTTTGTGCTCAGGCAATGCCGAGTCGCCTCCTATCTTATGAAAAAGATAGCGAAAGGCGAGTGCAGACGCAAACGGCAAATGAAGTTTGGATGAAACCACATAAAACCCACCAAGAGGGTATCTTATGTGGAAAGGAGATTTTTGAGTCCTTGATCTCAAAACCGATGAGCCAACTTTAAAGGCAAGCAGGTATAAAGCGGAGGCAGGGAAGAACCGGAGCGGTATATAACAAAAAAGTCTGAACATCACTGTTCAGACTTCGTAGCCCGTGGGGGAATCGAACCCCCCTTTCAAGAATGAAAATCTTGCGTCCTAACCGATAGACGAACGGGCCATCCTTTTGTTGCACCTGTAAAGGTTGCTTATGTTTTGGTAGCCCGTGGGGGAATCGAACCCCCCTTTCAAGAATGAAAATCTTGCGTCCTAACCGATAGACGAACGGGCCATCCTTTTGTTGTGTCGAGCGTGTTTCTCAATCACGGGTGCAAAGGTACGGATTATTTTTAAATCTGCAAGCGTTTGGGAGAAAAAATATCGATAAAAAGCAAAAAAAAGTGCATTTTACCCCTAAATGTGGCTTTTAAGAGGGTAAAATGCACTTTATACTTTACTTTTCTTGAGAAAAAAGTCGGTGAAGATTATTTATTCTGCACTATCTTCTCCCAAACTTTTGGCGATATCCTGATCGGTCAGTGTATAGTTTACCAGGTTACCGGACAAATATTGGTCGTATGCAGTCATATCTATCAGTCCGTGTCCCGACAAGTTGAATAGAATGACTTTCTCTTCTCCTGTTTCCTTACACTGGTTTGCTTCGCGGATAGCAGCTGCAATGGCATGACATGATTCCGGTGCCGGAATGATACCTTCGGCGCGTGCAAACAGACAGCCTGCTTCGAAGGTTTCCAATTGTGGAATGTCGACTGCTTCCATTAATTTATCTTTCAATAATTGCGAAACGATGACACCAGCTCCATGATAGCGCAAGCCGCCGGCATGAATATTGGCTGGGGCAAAATTATGTCCTAACGTAAACATAGGCAGAAGAGGAGTGTATCCGGCTTCGTCGCCGAAGTCATAGCGGAATTTTCCTCGTGTCAGTTTCGGGCAGGATGCCGGTTCTGCTGCTACATAGCGTGTCTGTTTTCCTTCAAGTATGGTATGGCGCATGAATGGGAAACAGATACCGCCGAAGTTCGAGCCACCTCCAAAACAGCCTATAATTACATCCGGATATTCGCCTGCCATTTCCATCTGTTTTTCAGCTTCTAGACCAATGATAGTCTGATGCAGGGTAACGTGGCTCAGTACCGAACCTAAAGTATATTTACAGTTGGGTGTGGTACGTGCCAGTTCGATGGCCTCGGAAATAGCTGTACCCAGTGAACCCTGATGATTGGGATACTTGGTAAGGATGTCCTTTCCGGCGCGGGTAGACATGGAAGGCGACGGAGTAACCTGTGCACCGAATGTCTGCATAATGCTGCGTCGGTACGGTTTCTGCTCGTAGCTGATTTTTACCTGATATACGGCAGCTTCCAGTCCGAAGACTTTGGCAGCATACGAAAGCGCTGCTCCCCATTGTCCGGCTCCGGTTTCTGTTGTAATGTTGCTCACACCTTCCTGTTTGCAATAATAAGCCTGAGCCAGGGCTGAGTTGAGCTTATGAGAACCGATGGGACTTACACTTTCATTCTTGAAATAAATATGTGCCGGTGTACCCAATGCTTTTTCCAGTCCGTAAGCACGTACCAGTGGAGTACTGCGATAGTACTTATACATTTCGCGTACTTCTTCGGGTATTTCAATCCATGCATCGGTCTGGTTCAATTCCTGATGACAGAGTTCTTTTGCAAATATAGGGTAGAGGTCTTCCGGTTTCAGAGGTTCTTTGGTAGCCGGATTCAGAGGCGGCATGGGTTTGTTTTTCATGTCTGCCTGAATATTGTACCAGTATTTGGGAATTTCGTTTTCCGGTAAAATGAATCTTTTCTGTTTATCACTCATATTAGCTTACATTTTTGATTAATTCGCCAAATGTAAGTAAAAATATGTTCTTATACAACGCTTTTTTCTTTTTCGAGGAAAACTTCTTCTTCTTGCGGGGGAGTGAGTGAATGAAGTTTTCTGGAAGATTTTATTGCTTCACAAAAACGTGACTTGTATCGAAGGCTTACGATACAAGTCACGATGGCCGATGATACAAGTATCGTTGCCTGTCGATACAAGTCACGTTTTTAAAGAGAATAGGTCACATGTTTTTTTTCTTCGTTTGTAAACAATTTTGTATTGTTTCTGGTTATTTTTGTAGCAGGCAGAATAAAACACTGGTCTTAAAAAAGTAGTAATTATGGAAAAATTGGAAGATTATCGTTCGTATCAACAGAATTATTCCGAATCTAAGTTGTGGAATAAGATCTCTTCGGTAGCTCATAAAGCGGGTGCAAAAGTAGTCTATGCAGTGCTATTATTATATTATGTGGCTACTGGTAAAGATGTATCTTGGGCAGACAAGGCCAAAATATACGGTGTGTTGGGCTATTTTATTCTTCCGCTGGATGTGGTTCCCGATTTGGCTCCACTCGTAGGGTATACTGATGACCTGACTGCTTTGCTATGGGTATTGCATACTGTATGGTCTAATGTGACTCCGGAAGTAAAGAGCAAGGCCCGGGCAAGGCTTTCCAAATGGTTTGGAGAGCTGAGTGAGGAAGAGTTAAAACTCTTTTAGCACAAAGCCTTGACGAGTTCTGTTTTTGATATAGGTAAAGGAAAATGGATAAATGGATAAAACAAAAGGATATTTCTTTGTTTTATTCTGTTTTTCGATAACTTTGCGTTGCTTTGACTAAAAGTACGGATATGAGTTATTGGAATAAACCGTCTTGGGAACATAAAAGTTTGGCATGGCCAAGCGTACACAGGCTGATGGGGTGGGTAATGGGTGTTACTTATCTGTCAGCCTTGGTGTTTTTGGCCTCTATAGTCTATGAACATGGGTTCCGGATTTCGGAAGCAGAAGAAAATTGGCTTCAAGGTATTTATAAGACTGTATGGGGTATTTTTCTGATTAGTACAACCGTACAGATTGTTTTCCGTCAGGAAGAAGGAAAATCTAAATTTACGGGATGGGCATGGGTGTTGTTTGCGCTGCTTTATCTGACTTTGCTTCCGGTTGTGTTTCATCGTCCGGATCAGACGGAGGGGGTATATGGAGTGTGGATGTTTTTTCATCATCCTTACTACCGTATGGCCATACTCTTCTTTCTGTCCCTGTTTTATTTGTCCAGCAGTCTGGTCCGTCTTTTGGGAAGACGTACCAATCCGTCTTTGATACTGGCTGTCAGTTTTCTGGTACTTATCTTGATCGGTTCCGGTCTTTTGATGCTTCCCCGATGTACGTATCACGGTATATCCTGGCTGGATGCTCTCTTTACAGCTACCAGTGCCACTTGTGTGACGGGACTTGTGACGGTAGACGTTTCTTCTACCTTTACATTGGGCGGTCAAATCATAATTATTCTGCTTATTCAGATTGGCGGACTTGGAGTGATGACACTGACCAGTTTTTTTGCCATGTTCTTTATGGGAAATACTTCGCTTTATAATCAGCTTGCAGTAAGAGATATGATCAGTTCCAATTCGTTGAATTCTCTTCTCTCCACCTTATTATATATATTAGGATTTACCTTGATGATAGAAGGGATTGGGATGGCGTTGATTTGGTTGAGTATTCATAATACAATGGGGATGACACTCGATGAAGAACTTTATTTTGCTGCTTTTCATTCCATTTCTGCTTTCTGCAATGCCGGTTTTTCTACATTGCCCGGAAATTTGGGAAACTCTCTGGTTATGCAGAATCATAATCTGCTGTTTATTACTGTTTCTTTCCTTATTATATTAGGCGGAATCGGGTTTCCTATTTTGGTAAATTTGTGCAGAACGGTGATGTATTATTTGCGTTATTGGAAATGGAAACTGTTCGGTCGTTCGTCACGTTTCCCCAAGCAGGTACATTTGTACAATTTGAATACCAAGATTGTATTGATTATGACAACTGTTCTGCTGGTTGTGGGTACACTTGTGATTCTGGTCTACGAATGGAATCATGCTTTTGCCGGTATGCCGGTATTGGATAAATGGGTACATGCTTTCTTCAATGCGGTTTGTCCGCGTACTGCCGGATTCTGTAGTGTAGGACTTACCACTCTTTCTACCCAGACTGTACTGTTTATGATTGTGCTGATGATGATAGGTGGAGGAACACAGTCTACTGCCGGTGGTGTAAAAATAAATGTGTTTGCTGTGATTCTGCTTAATTTGTGGGCTGTGATTCGAGGTTCGGAGCGGGTTGCTATTTTTCACAGAGAACTTTCTTCGGAATCTGTCCGTCGTTCGCATGCGGTGTTGAGTTTGTATCTGATAGTAGCTTTTGTTGCAGTGTTTGCCATGACCCTGATAGAACCTGAAGCTTCTGTGATGGCAATCGTGTTTGAATGTGTATCGGCTTTAAGCACAGTAGGATCTTCGCTCGATCTGACTCCTTTGCTAAGTCCGATGGGAAAAGGCGTTATTATTTTCCTGATGTTTGTGGGAAGAGTGGGAGCCTTTACGTTGCTCTTGGGACTGGTGAAGCAGGAGGCAAAGAAAAATTATAAATATCCGAAAGACGATTTAATAATAAACTAAGATATGAAATACATTGTAATAGGTCTTGGAAATTATGGTTCGGTTCTGGCGGAAGAACTGACTTCGCTGGGACACGAAGTGATTGGTGTAGACCAGAATGCACAGAATGTAGACCGGATGAAAGATAAGGTGGCTACTGCGTATGTGGTAGATGCTACGGATGAGGCTGCGCTGACGGTATTGCCTTTGCAGACCGTGGATGTGGTGATTGTGGCCATCGGGGAGAATTTCGGAGCTTCAATTCGTGTGGTTTCTTTGCTGAAGAAAAATAAGGTGAAACATATTTATGCCCGTGCATTAGATGATATACACAAGTCGGTGCTGGAAGCTTTCTCTATAGACCGGGTATTGACTCCCGAAAAGGATGCTGCATATATGCTTGTGCGCCTGCTTGAACTGAATATAGAAGTAGAATCTTTTCAGATAGACGAGGAACATTTTGTGTTTAAGTTTGGCATACCTCGTAAACTGGTCGGATGTCAAGTCAACGACTTGAAAGAGGATGAAGACTTTAATCTGAAGCTGCTTGCTTTGGTTCGTGGAAAAATGGTGAAAAACAGTCTGGGTATCTCTGTGTTGGAAAAAGAGGTCGACAATGCTTTTCCGGAAGACTATACCTTGCAGGCAGAAGACAGATTGGTATGCTATGGCTTGTATAAAGACTTTGTGAAGTTCTGGAAATCGATCGGGAAATAATCAATTTTATAGTCTTACAGGCAATATTGGGAATGTTTCTACGCGTTAATTTAAGTTTCATATAAAAACGGATAGGAAATAATTTGTATTTTTGTCGGCATATGAGCAGAATAATAGCAATAGATTACGGACGAAAACGCACAGGCATAGCCGTGACAGACCCCATGCAGATTATTGCAAGCGGGCTGACAACTGTTCCTACTCATCAGCTGATGGATTTCTTATTGAAATACATGGCTCAGGAACCGGTAGAACGCATCATTGTGGGGCATCCTAAGCAGATGAACAATGAAGATTCGGAAAATATGAAGAATATAATTCCGTTTATCAATCAGTTGAAGAAAAAATGTCCCGATATGCCGGTAGAACTGGTAGACGAACGGTTTACCTCTGTATTGGCACATCAGGCCATGCTGGTCGGTGGACTGAAAAAGAAAGACCGTCAGAATAAGGCTTTGGTCGACGAAATCAGTGCAACTATTATTCTTCAGTCTTATCTGGAATCGAAAAAATTTTAAATTAAAACATAAAACAATGATTTTACCTATTTATGTATATGGCCAGCCTGTATTGCGTCAGGAGGCTGAAGATATTACACCAGACTATCCAAACCTGAAAGAGTTGATAGCAAATATGTTTGAAACAATGGATCGTGCCGATGGAGTAGGATTGGCTGCTCCCCAAATCGGACTTCCTATTCGTGTGGTTGTTGTCGATCTGGATGTACTTTCTGATGATATGCCTGAGTTTAAAGGGTTCAGACGTACTTATATCAATCCGCATATCCTTGAAACAGACGGAGAAATGGTGTCTATGGAAGAAGGATGTCTGAGTCTGCCGGGTATTCATGAAAGTGTGAAACGCCCTGATAAAATCCATGTCACTTATCTGGATGAAAATATGACACCGCACGACGAGTGGGTAGAAGGTTATCTGGCACGTGTCATGCAGCATGAGTTCGACCATTTGGACGGAACTATGTTTATCGACCATCTGTCGGCATTGCGTAAACAAATGATTAAAGGAAAGCTGAGCAATATGCTGAAAGGCAAAGCACGTTGTGCTTACAAGGTGAAGACAATCAAATGATAAAAAAACTTTTATATATAGTATGCGCATTCCTCCCTTTATCACTCTCTGCCCAAATCAATACGGACAGAGTGATGACTATCGGGCGGAATGCTCTCTATTTTGAGGACTATGTCCTTTCTATCCAGTATTTTAACCAGGTAATCAGTGCAAAACCTTATCTGGCGGAACCTTATTTTTACAGAGGGCTTGCCAAAATGAACCTTGACGATTTTCAGGGGGCAGAAGCCGACTGTTCGGAAGCAATAGACCGTAATCCGTTTGTGGTCAATGCTTATCAGATTCGGGGAATATCGCGTATCCGTCAGAAAAATTATAAGGGGGCTATACAAGATTATGAGAGAGCTTTGAAACTGGAACCTGAAAATATCAGCCTGTGGCACAATCTGGCATTATGCCGGATGCGCGAATCGGATTATACACAGGCAAGGGCCGATTTGGATACCTTAATTCGTATTTCTCCCCGTTATACCGATGCTTATTTGATGCGTACAGAGGTTTCCTTGAAACAGAAGGATACGTTGTTGGCGATGACCGATGCCGATAAAGCCATTGAAATGGACCGGTATAATCCGGATACATGGGCTTCTCGGGGTATGTTGCTTTTGCAGCGTTCCAAGTATCAGGATGCCGAATCGGACTTGACGGAGGCTATCCGACTGTCTGTCCGCAATGCAGGGCTTTATATTAATCGTGCCTTGGCTCGTTATCATCAGAACAATTTGCGCGGAGCCATGAAGGATTACGATATCGCACTGGATATTGACCGTGATAATTTTATCGGGCATTATAACCGTGGATTGCTTCGTGCGCAGGTGGGAGATGACAACCGTGCAATTGAAGATTTCGACTTTGTGCTGTCGGTGGAGCCGGATAATATGATGGCTACATTCAACCGGGGATTGTTGCGTGATAAGACCGGTGATTATCAAGGGGCTGTAAACGATTTTTCTGCAGTATTGGATGAATATCCCAATTTCCTGGCCGGTTATCAGTATCGTGCTCAGGTGTTGCGTAAGATGGGTGAACTGCATCGGGCAGAAGCCGATGAGTTTAAGGTGCTGAAAGCTCAGCTGGATGCGCAGAATGGGGTGAAGAAAACACAGACGGCGTCGGCCGACAAGACTCGTAAGAAGTCGGATAAAAACATGAACAACTATCGTAAGATTATTGTGGCCGATAACGAAGAAGAGGAATCCAAGTACAAGACCGACTACCGTGGACGTGTACAGGATAAGAATATCACGATTCTGCCACAGCCGATGTATGTGTTGAGCTATTATGAGCGTCAGGAAGAGGTGAAACGTCAGGTAAACTTCTCGAAGTATATCGACGACTTGAACAACCGCCATGTGCTTCCGCAGCGTTTGCTGATAACCAACAACGAGGCTTCTCTGACAGAGCAGCAGGTAAAACAACATTTTGCCGCTATCGACGAGGGGTCGGCTGCAATTATGGACGATCCGGATAATGCACTCCATTATTATAGACGTGCATTGGATTTCTATCTGGTACAGGATTTTGACAGTGCATTGAAAGATCTGGATGATGCTATAGAACGTGATTCTACTTTCTTTCCGGCCTATTTTACCCGTGCAGTGGTACACTATAAACAGATAGAGTTCCGTAAGCGTGATGTAGGCTATGAGATAGAAGGTTTGAATGATAAACAGCCTCAGGTACGTGGTATCGACTATGCTGTGATTCGGGACGATCTGGATAAGGTCATCAGTCTGGCTCCCGACTTTGTATATGCGTATTATAACCGGGCCAATATCCTGGTATCTATGAAGGATTACCGTGGGGCATTGGTAGACTATAATAAGGCCATTGAACTGGATAGCCGTTTCTCTGATGCGTACTACAACAGGGGGCTGACCAATATTTTCCTGGGTAACAACCGACAAGGTATTCAGGATTTGAGTAAGGCTGGCGAATTGGGTATATTTACAGCTTATAATGTAATTAAGCGCTTTACGACTCCGGCTGAGTAACATTAATTGAAAAAAATGGATATTTACTCAAAAAAATAGTTACTTTTGCAATTCAATAATAGACAAAACATAAAGATTATGATTAAGATAACTTTTCCTGACGGCTCGGTTCGTGAATATAACGAAGGAGTAACTGGTCTGCAGATTGCAGAAAGTATCAGTTCACGTCTGGCACAAGATGTGTTGGCTTGTGCGGTAAACGGTGAGACTATCGACTTGACAAGACCTATTAACGAAGATGCTGAATTCGTTCTCTATAAATGGGAAGATGAACAAGGTAAGCACGCATTTTGGCACACCAGTGCGCATTTGCTGGCAGAAGCATTGCAGGAGCTTTACCCGGGCATTCAGTTCGGTATAGGTCCGGCTATCGAAAACGGATTCTATTATGATGTAGATCCGGGAGAAGCTGTGATTAAAGAAGGCGATTTGGCTGCTATCGAAAAGAAAATGGCTGAACTGGCTGCCAAGAAAGAAGTATTGGTACGTCAGAGCATTGCTAAAGAAGATGCATTGAAAATGTTCGGCGAAAGAGGGGAAACTTACAAGTGTGAGTTGATTTCTGAACTGGAAGACGGACATATTACAACATATACACAGGGTGCATTTACAGACCTTTGCCGTGGTCCGCACTTGCCTTCTACTGCTCCTATCAAGGCTATCAAACTGTTGTCGGTTGCCGGGGCATATTGGAGAGGACAGGAAGACCGTAAGCAGATGACTCGTATCTACGGTATCACCTTCCCGAAAAAGAAGATGCTCGATGAGTATCTGGCTATGCTGGAAGAAGCAAAGAAACGTGACCACCGTAAGATTGGTAAGGAAATGGATTTGTTCATGTTCTCGGATACAGTAGGTAAGGGACTTCCGATGTGGTTGCCGAAAGGTACTGCGCTGCGTATCCGTCTGCAGGATTTCCTGCGCCGCATTCAGGCTCGTTACGATTATCAGGAAGTAATGTGTCCGCCTATCGGAAACAAATTGCTGTACGTAACTTCTGGTCATTATGCTAAATACGGTAAGGATGCATTCCAGCCTATCCATACTCCGGAAGAAGGTGAAGAATACTTCCTGAAACCGATGAACTGTCCGCATCACTGTATGATTTATAAGAACACTCCGCGTTCTTACCGTGATCTGCCTTTGCGTCTTGCAGAATTCGGTACAGTATGCCGTTACGAACAGAGTGGTGAGTTGCACGGATTGACTCGTGTACGTAGCTTTACTCAGGACGATGCACACATCTTCTGTCGTCCGGATCAGGTAAAAGACGAGTTCTTGCGTGTAATGGATATCATTTCCATTGTATTCTCTTCAATGGGACTTGAAAACTTCGAAGCTCAGATTTCTTTGCGCGATAAAGTTAACCGTGAAAAATATATCGGTAGCGATGAAAACTGGGAAAGAGCTGAACAGGCTATCGTAGAAGCTTGCGAAGAAAAAGGCTTGAAAGCAAAAGTAGAATATGGTGAAGCTGCATTCTATGGTCCTAAACTGGACTTCATGGTGAAGGATGCCATTGGCCGTCGCTGGCAGTTGGGTACTATTCAGGTAGACTACAACTTGCCTGAACGTTTCCAGTTGGAATATATGGGTTCAGACAATCAGAAACATCGTCCGGTAATGATTCACCGTGCACCGTTTGGATCTATGGAACGCTTTGTGGCTGTGCTGATTGAACATACTGCCGGTAAATTCCCGTTGTGGCTGACTCCGGATCAGGTAGCTATCCTGCCTATCTCTGAAAAGTTCAACGATTATGCTAATCAGGTTCGTCTGGAACTGAAGAAGAGCGATATCCGCGCTATTGTAGACGATCGTAACGAAAAGATTGGACGTAAGATCCGCGATAATGAAATGAAACGTATTCCTTACATGCTGATTGTAGGTGAAAAAGAAGCCGAAAATGGTGAAGTAGCCGTACGTAAACAGGGTGAAGGAGACAAAGGAACGATGAAAATCGAAGAATTTGCAAAAAATATTGCGGAAGAAGTTCATAATATGATAAATAAATGGTAACTTTGCAACCGTTTGCAGGAGAAGGACATCTTTCTCCTGTAAACGGAACAAAGAATAATATATAATTAAAACAAAAGACAAACAAGGAAGAAAAGTATTTTTAATGAAGAATGACACTTTAAAAGGGCAACACCGAATCAATGAACAGATTCGCGCCAAAGAAGTCCGCATTGTGGGCGACGATATTGAATCAGCAGTTTATCCAATCGCTCAAGCTTTGAAAATGGCAGAAGAGCATGAAGCTGACTTAGTAGAAATTTCACCCAACGCTGTTCCTCCGGTTTGTAGAATTATAGATTATTCTAAATTCCTTTACCAGTTGAAGAAACGTGCAAAGGAACAGAAGGCAAAGCAGGTGAAGGTGAACGTGAAGGAAATCCGTTTCGGGCCTCAGACCGACGAACACGATTACAACTTCAAACTGAAGCATGCCATTGGTTTCTTGCAGGATGGAGATAAGGTAAAGGCTTATGTGTTCTTCAAAGGACGTTCTATTCTGTTCAAAGAACAGGGTGAAGTACTGTTGCTTCGCTTTGCAAACGACCTGGAAGAATATGCAAAGGTAGAACAGATGCCGCTTTTGGAAGGAAAGAGAATGACTATCTCATTGGCTCCTAAGAAACCGGGTGCTCCTAAAAAGAACGGATAAGTTGTCTCAGACAAATGAAAGAGAGAGTGCGTAACGTGCCGGTATAGTACGTTGCCACCGTTAATAATAATAATTAAAATTTTAACAAGATGCCAAAGGTAAAGACTAACTCCGGTGCTAAAAAAAGATTCGCTCTTACCGGAACAGGTAAAATCAAGAGAAAGCACGCTTTTCACAGTCACATTTTGACTAAGAAAACTAAGAAGCAGAAAAGAAACCTTGTTCACTCAGGATTGGTACACAGTGCCAACATGACTCAGGTGAAAGAACTGCTTTGCATGAAGTAATCTTCAAAAGCGTACACGTATCATTAAAATTATTAACCGAATGCATTAGCCTCAAGTCCGGTTGTAAAATATCGGCGCTATCATTCAAAAAAGAATTAAAACTATGCCAAGATCAGTAAATCACGTTGCTTCAAGAGCAAGAAGAAAGAAAATTTTAGGTTTAACCAGAGGTTACTTTGGTGCAAGAAAAAACGTTTGGACCGTTGCTAAGAACACTTGGGAAAAAGGTTTGACTTATGCATACCGCGACCGTAAGAACAAAAAACGTAACTTCCGTGCATTGTGGATTCAGCGTATCAACGCAGCTGCTCGTCTGGAAGGTATGTCTTACTCTAAGTTGATGGGTGCATTGCACAAAGCAGGTATCGAAATCAACCGTAAGGTTTTGGCTGACTTAGCTATGAACCATCCAGAAGCATTCAAAGCTGTTGTTGCTAAGGCAAAAGCTGCTTAATGCGGTATACGGTATAAAAAGTATAGAAAAGAGATGTTTATTTTTAAACATCTCTTTTTTTATTTCTATGTGTTTTTTTTGTTGCTGATGTCTTTTGAAAAGCTGTCATTATGATGTTTTTCTTAGACGAAAGCTGAATGGAAGAAAAGGTTTTTCCGATACATATTCCGCAGATTAAAAATTAAAATGTTCTGCTATTAATTCGGGTAAAATTTTGTAGAACCAAAAAAATATAATATATTTGTAATACAAAAATGAAGCCGTACTTGCAGAATCGGGAAACTCATCAAATTTATAAGAAATGCCGAGACAAGCTTCATCTTCCAATGGCGGGCCACGCCTTCGGGTAGCATTTATGCCGGTGGATTACAAAGGAAGAGGGCACTCAAATCCTGTTTTTCGGAGTTTCGTCACGCCTCGGGTGCGGCTTCTCCTTATAAAGCGAAGAATTTTGTATTGAAATACATGATTCTTCGCTTTATTTTTTGTATGATCTAAAAATAGAAGCATAGAAAGACTCTTTCCGAAATAAAGTAATATGATTGAGAAAATGAAAGTGAAGGCAATTTTTCTGGATGTAGATGGAACTTTAATCAGTTTCAAGACGCATAAGATACCTCAGACGACAATCGATGCGCTGACTAAAGTACATGAGAAAGGGATGAAAATTATTATAGCGACAGGTAGGGGAGCTACCGACTTGCTGGAACTGGAGGCGATTCCCTATGATGCCGTCGTTTCGTTGAATGGTTCTCGGTGTGTGCTTCGCGATGGTACTGAGATTGTTTCTTATCCCATTGGTCGGGAAGACTTTCATACAGTCCTTCATCTTGCCGAACAGTATGGTTTCCCATTGGCTTTGGAGGTGGAAAAAGGGATACTTGTGAATGATGTGAATGATACAGTGATTGCTCTTTCCGAACTGACGAATCATCCTGTACCTCAGGTTGTAGATATTGTGAGCGAATTTGATGCTTGTACGTGTTGTCAGCTTTGTATTTACTGTGGGGAAGAAGTTGAAAAGGAAATAATGAATCAACTTCCGGGATTGGCTGTTTCGCGCTGGAATCCATATTTTGCAGATGTAAATGCGACTGGTGTAAACAAGGCATCCGGAATGGCTGATGTGGCAGCTTGTTTAGGCTTTTCTTTGGATGAGAGTATGGCTTTTGGAGATGGAGGAAATGATATTCCCATGCTTAAGGCTGCCGGTATAGGTATCGCAATGGGTGGTGCATCGAGTCGGGTAAAGGAGTGCGCTGACTTTATTACAGACGATGTAGATGAAGATGGTATCTTACATGCTCTTGTGCATTTTGGCATTATTGAATAGCAGATAATAAGGCAAACTGTTTTTTGTTGTATTGTAGGTTTGTGAGATTGCCTGACAATAGAAGAGGATTATGGAAAGGTTTACCTGTTGTATATGTCTGTATATGCAACAGGCAAACCTGCAAGTGGTGTTACTGCTATTATCAAAAGTATTTGAGAGTAATTCAGGGGAGTACCGGTAAAATGGATTCTATCTTTTGCTCAATATCATCGGGCAGTCGTGAAAAGAAGTCAAGTCCTGTAATTTTTTCTATGGAATCTACCGTAACCAAGTACTTGTCCAGTTTCTTATGGTCAGCTTTGTTTTCGAACAGGAAGCCCATAGCGATAGGATTCTTCCGATTGTATATCAGAACAACCTTAAAGAAGCGGTTGGGCACGGCTACCTTGTTTCGTCCGATACGTTCGGGTTTGGCTTTGTCGTAAATAGGACCGCAGGCGATGTACACTGTACCGTATTTCTTTGCCCATTGCCGGCAAGCTTCTTCCAGGTCTCCCCAGTCGTCGCGGTTCAGTTTTCTGTTTTGCGGGCAGATGTTGCTCATGTAGAAAGACTCCTGCATGGCCTGTTTGCTCCATTTCATATCAGCAGCTGGTGCCATATGTCCCCGGTCGTATCCGGAATTGGTATAATCGGCATGTTCTACACGTGGTTCCGGCAAATCGGGGTCGGGAAGAAATTTATTTTTTCTTTCCTCCTCTCCTGTAGTTTCCTGGCGTGTCAGTTCCCACGCTACCCAGTTAGGTGTCTTGTAGAAATTATTGTACGAAATGGTAAATGCTGTACGTTGCAGTTTTATTTCGTTCCGTTTTTTCAGGCTGACCGGTATTTCAAGGTGCGAAGCTATCGTTTTTTCTCCAGATTGTCCCTTGTTTTTGAGTTGTTCGACAGGAACATTCGGAACCGCTTCCTTTACTTTTTCTATTGTCTGCTCGGCACGTTGCTTCCATGTTTCTGCTGCAGGAAGCTTTTGCTGATACTGATAAAAGAACAGTGCTCCTCCAACAAGAACTATCAGCAAGATAAAACCTTGTAGAGAACCGGTTGAATTGTTTTTTCTTTTACTCATAGAATTATATTAGTTTAAAGCGCATTCGGAAAATTCCCTCTTTATAATCTGAACTGATGATATGAAATGTACCGATTTCTGATGTATTTTCTACATGCAGACCGATGCAGAGACATTCATCGTAATCTCCCACATGGACGATTCGTACAGTTTCGGAAGCTCCTTCGGGCAGGCGCTTCAAGTCGAAACGTCCCAATGCTTCTGCCTGTGTAATAAATTCGGTAGTTACCGGTAGATGACGGGCGATCACTTCGTTTACGGTGCGTTCTATACATGCAATTTCTTCTTCGGAAGGAGCCTGTGGCAACGCGAAATCCAATTTGCTCTTTTTTCTTTCGATATGCGCTGAGACAGCCCGTCCACATCCGAAAAGATTGACCATTGTGCGGTTTACTATATGTTCGCATGTATGCATAGGAGGATACTCCTGCTTGTTGTGTTCGTTCAGTTCCATTTTTTATATTTTTAGTGAGTATGGGCCAAAGTTAATCATTTATATGGAGATGTGTACTATCTGTATGAAGACAGAATCTCTGTCTATAACAAAACGGATATACCTGTTTATTCATTCTTTTTCTTTGTTCTTTTTCTCCAGTAACATATTCATGAAGGCGGAACTGATGATACCGGTAGGGATAGCAATCATAGCGATACCAATAAGACTGATGATACTGCTGAGTAACCGTCCCAGTGGAGTAACCGGATAAATGTCTCCATAGCCCACGGTAGTAAAGGCAACGATAGCCCACCAGAATCCATCGCCTATGTTTTCGAAAGCTTGGGGCTGTGCATTTCGTTCGATATAATACATTAATATGCCGGAAAATCCAAGCATGATGCCACAAGCCGTATAGGAAGTAATCAGTTCATCTTTTACCTGATTAAGTACACTGCCTATCATTTGGAAAGAGCGGGAATAACGTATTAGCTTGAAAATAATTAATATATAGGCTAAAACTACTAGATGAACATGCGGAGAGTCGTTGTAAAAATATATAATGACGAATGGTAGTATAGCCACAAAGTCGATTATTCCGTAAAAAGAAAACAGGTAATGCAGCCTGGCCCTCCATGCACGTTTATACTGAATATATTGTACTGGAGCGGCTGCAATCCGTAATCCGTATTCTATTGTAAAGATTAAAGAAGCCAGATAGTTGAAAGTATAAAGCCATGAGCGGTATGGCATAGACTCGTCAAAAGAACTGCAGACAACAGAAAAAATAGAGCCTATGATGAAAAACAGTACAAAATACCGGAACCATTTTTTCATTAGTTGTTTATGGATCGTTCGATAGAGTTTTTCATGGCGTATCAGATGAGGTATTTTTTCTATAATGGGAGGTAAAGGGTTATTAGTATATTTCATGTCTGAAAAATGTAAGGTTAAAGATATAAATCAAATTATATACAAATATAAAATTAATTTTTGTATATAGCTTGATGGAAAGAATTTAGTATTGATAAATGGATATAGAATAAGTGAAATGATGTTTTTAGCAGTAATGAGTTTGGGGTAAATTGAGTATGGGCATAAAAAAAGGAGTACCGCTGTACTCCAACCTTTTGTTAACCTTAAATCTAATACTATGAAAAACACATTGCAAAGGTATAGCTTTTTATTGAATCGGCAAACTTAACTAATAGAAAAAGCTGTTGTGTAACATGATTTAACAATACTGTTCTTATATATTAAATTTATTGACAATATGGCTATACTGTTTCAGGAAAGAGTAAAGATTTTCTCAATAAAATATATTTGCTTATCAATTGTTTTTTGCAGATATAAACATTTTTACGTATTTTGCATAAAATATTAAGAACATCATTATCATGAAACTGAAAAAGCATTTTTTACTTCCTTTGATGTGTGGCTCTCTTCTTTTCAATGTGAGCTGTACAGAAAAGCCTGTGCCCGGTAGTGTGAATCTGATTCCTCAAGTACAATCTGTGGAGTTTCAGCGTGGATCTTTACCGTTGAATTCACTTCAGACTATTTGTACATCGGAAGAGTGGAAAACTGTAGCCGAACAGTTTATGCAGGATTTTAAGAATCATGCCGGTTGTGTATTACAGTGGAGCGACAATTCGGAATCATCTGTTCGTATTGAAAAGTCGACGGAACTTTTGGGAGAAGCTTATGTGTTGAAGGTTACGGCAGATGCTGTAATCTTACAAGCTGGTACTGAACAAGGTGTTGCACGTGCACTGACTACTCTTTATCAGTTGCTGTTGACTGCAGAAAACAATGAGTTGCCAGCTTTGACCATTCAAGACCAGCCTCGTTTCAGTTATCGTGGTTTGATGCTCGACTGTAGCCGACATTTTTGGACAGTAGACGAATTGAAGAAAACAATCAGCCAAATGGCTTTCTTTAAGTTGAATACTCTGCATTTGCATCTGACCGATAATAATGCATGGCGTCTTGCTATGGATAAATATCCGGAGCTTACTGAAAAAGGAACCTTTTATGCCGATTATCCTGAACTGTCTGGTAAATTCTATACGAAAGACGATTTAAAAGAGGTGGTTCGTTATGCTGCCTTATATGGTGTTGAGATTATGCCGGAAGTCGATTTACCCGGTCATAGCACCGCATTGTTGGCTGCGATGCCTCAACTTTCCTGTAATGGGGGTTCATTTGAGGCCTATCCTGAAGAGATGCCGGTGAACGAACGTAAGCGGGGAAATGAAAACATGATTTGTGTGGGAAATCCGGCTTCTTATGCGTTTGCCGAAGAGGTAGTCAATACCTTAATCGAGATATTCCCATCAAAATATATTCATCTGGGAGGCGATGAAGTGCCTACTCACGTATGGGAAAAATGTCCGAAGTGTATGGCGCTTTACAAGAAAGAAGGAATGAAGCAGCCCGGTGAGTTGCAGGACTACTTTACTCGCAAGATGAGTGAATTGGTACGTTCTAAAGGTAAGATTATGGTAGGATGGGATGAAATCAACGAACGTCATGCTGCTACGTCCGATGATGTACTTACCGTTTGGAGAGATACCGGAGAGAAACAGCAGAAAGAAGCGTTGGAACGCCATATCCCGGTCATTATGTGTCCGCAGCATGGTTGTTATCTGGACTGGGGATATGCCGGAAACTCTGTACGTAAGTCGTATGAGTGGGATCCTGTACTTCCGGGTGTAACCAAGGAACAGGAAGCTCTGATTAAAGGAGGACAAGGTGCATTGTGGACCGAACGTGTTGCTACACAGTCTCGTGTAGAATGGATGTTGTATCCACGATTGTCTGCATTGGCCGAAGTGTTGTGGAGTCCGAAAGAGCAGCGAAACTGGGACAGTTTCTATCAGCGTATTACATCCTACTATCCGGTAATGGAAAAACTGGGTATTAACTTTTATGAAGACGATGCTCTGAATGAAAAAGAGTTTGTTCCTACAGAAGAAAAACCGGCACTGATCCGTGCAGCACATATTGATACTAATATTCCTGTCAATATGCCTTATCATCCGGAATATGCCTTCGATGGAAGAAACAATTCTTTCTTCTGGGGAGGAAGTACAGTTGGTAAAGAACATTATTTTACAGTGTTGCTGACAGAGGCTACTCCTGTCAAAGAGATTGAGGTTATTACAGGTGATTCGAAAGATTATATTACAAAGGCTGATTTGATGACCAGTACAGACGGAACAAATTTTGTAACAGTCGGTACATTCGATGAATACGGACAGGCCAAAGTACAACTGAATGGTGAACCTGTCAAAGCCGTGAAGATTCAGGTCACCGGACAACATACTTGTTGGCCTATTATTAAGGAAATCATCCTGAAATAAGCATTTAATTGATAAATTGGAAAGCAGTGTTCTATTGTTGAATTGCCTGTTCGGAGGTATATTGACAATGAGGAACACTGCTTTTTACTTATCCGAAATATTGCAGATAAACTCATGGAATATGATGAAAAAAGCAGATTTCAAATCAATTCGCAAGACAGTTATGCATACATCCGTCACTGGTGTGAAAAAAACGGTAGAATGTTGTTCTGTAAATAACAGAAACCGAAAATTCTGTTTTCCTTTTGACATTACACACTGCTTTTTGTACCTTTGCAACAGGAAAAGAACTGTAGATTATGGCATTTGAAGCAACAAAAAGAGAGTGGGGCGAATTGTATGCATTTTTTCGCCTGCTCGCAGACGGATATGTATATGCCGGAACTCCGGAAGGAAAACGGAATGAATCGCTCCGTATACCGGTAGCAATGGTACAGCGTGAAGAACACGATGGCACACGCCGTTATATTGTGGAGAAGGATACGATTCATATTGTAGGAGAGAATATGGATAAGCGTATTCCACGTGAAGATTTTGATACGGTAGCTGCATTGGTGCTGGACAGCGTACGTCAAAGCAGAGAAGATGAAGTGACTTCTGCCGATGGGGTAGAAGAGTTTCTGGATGAGATTGCTTTGTTCGACCTGGAAGCAAAGACAGACGATCGTACTGACTTTAGTGTGGCCTTTTATAGTACGGAGGCTCCTCTTACCGGATTCTGTGTTCGTTCACGTCTGGGAATGATGATTCCTCTGCTGGATGGCGGACGTTCGGCTAATTTCAAATTCGAACAGACAGGTGTAAAATTTGCCGTACCTACTGTAAATAAAATCAATGCAGAAGGCGAGGAAGATGATGTAATCAGCCGTATGCTGATGATTGAACGTTTGGGAGGAAATCTGAAGTATAACGATGTGGCTGATAAGATTTTCAGAAGCAATCTTTCGATGATTGATCTTCATATGGGACGTCTGTTGGCTGAGATGACCCGACTCATGTGGCTCGACGGTATTACAAAGGTATCGGAACTGACTGAAGAACTGAAGAAGTTGAATCCACTGAAGATAAAAGATGAGCTTATCAATAAGCACGGATTTTATGAATATAAGGTGAAAGAATTGCTGCTGGCATTGGCTGCCGGCATGCGTCCTGCCAAGTTGTACAACGGAACAGATTCTGCCATTGCAGGTTTTCTGCTGGTGACAGGAGACGGACAGGTGATTTGCTACCAGCGTGCTTTCCGTCAGACTTTTGCCGACTTCCTGTTCTACAATACACGCCTGGAAAAAGGTTCTACAGAAAAAGACAAATATGGCTATCTGGAACGTGAAAACGGGGTGTATTATTTTAAACTGAATTTGAAAATAGGATTATTGAAACGATGAGTTGTGAATCAACAATCAATAAGAATACCGGGAGCATTGCTTTCGGTATTTTATTTGCACTTAGTTTGTCGCATTGCACAAACGATATGTTGCAGTCAGTCATCATGGCGGTTTATCCGCTGATAAAGGATGAACTGGTGTTAAATTTTACACAGGTAGGTTTGATTACCCTGGTCTATCAGATAGCAGCTTCTGTATTTCAGCCAGTTGTAGGTTTGATTACAGACCGCCATCAGAAAGTGTGGTCTCTTCCGGCTGGTATGACTTTTACTTTTATCGGCTTGCTGTTGCTGGCATGGGTGCATCATTTCTGGATGGTTCTGCTGGCGGTAGGGTTGATAGGAATCGGTTCTTCCATTTTTCATCCTGAAGCATCGCGGCTTACTTATCTGGCTTCAGGGGGTAAACGGGGACTTGCTCAGTCTTTGTTTCAGGTAGGAGGCAATCTGGGTGGTTCATTTGGTCCGTTGCTGGCAGCTTTGGTTATTGCTCCTTATGGCAGACAGAATGTGGTCTTTATTGCTTTGCTGGCTTTGGTAGGAATGGCTATTATGTGGCCTATCTGTCGTTGGTACCGTTCGAAATTGAAAGAATGGGATGAACGGCGGAAACAGAATCGGGGAGTACATCATGAGATGCCTTATTCATTGAAGAAGACCATCTTTGCCATTGCAATTATTATTGTGCTGATATTTTCCAAGTATATCTATATGGCCAGTTTGAGCAGTTATTATACTTTTTATCTGATTCATAAATTTGGTGTATCGGTACAGGATTCCCAACTTTATCTGTTTATCTTCCTCTTTGCAACAGCTGCCGGTACATTGGTAGGTGGTCCGCTGGGTGATAAGATTGGTCGTAAATGCGTGATTTGGGGGTCTATTTTGGGAGTGGCTCCTTTCAGCATGCTGATGCCGTATGTAGGACTTCCGGCTACAGTGGTTCTTAGTTTTCTTATTGGTTTTATCCTGTCTTCTGCCTTTCCTGCCATATTGGTCTATGCACAGGAACTGCTTCCATATAAGCTGGGACTTATTTCGGGTATTTTCTTCGGCTTTGCCTTTGGAGTGGCAGGTATTGCATCGGCTGTGTTAGGCAACTTTGCCGATGTGTATGGTATAGAATACGTGTATAAGGTAGTAGCCTTTACGCCGCTGTTGGGATTCGTTGCTTGCTTCTTGCCTAATTTGAAGAAACACTAAACTGTATCCCGAGTATACTGAATCAAGAAATATATTGAATAGCTGAAGAGATAGAAGAAAAGCCTGCAATTTTGTACTGCAGGCTTTTTTTATAAAGTTTTTCTAAAAGAATCAGAATCTCTGCGGAGGCTTATTTGCCGATTTTTATTTTCAAAATTTTGCCACCGTATGCAGGCAGTGTAATAGCAACCGGTTTATTTGCTGTAAACGAAATGGTTTCCTTCTGACTGTCGAGCAAATTGGTAGCAGTAATGCTTTCGTATTCCAGCATGTTCAGATACTCAAATGCATGTGCCGGAAGATTGATGGAAACCTGTGCCGGAGTTTCGTCGAAGTTGACTGCAATGAGCAATACCTCATTCTCCTGTTTACGGAGAAAAGCATACTGTCTGTGCTCGTTCATCTGCCATCCTCCCTGATTTACGTACATCAAATCGAAGAAAGCACCTTCGCGAAGTGCTGCTTCCTGATTACAGAGGTTAAGCAGGCGGCTATAGAACTTGCGCAGTTCTTTCTCTTTTGGACTAAGCAGATGGGTATTGTAGCGTCCGTTGTTGCTCCAGCGGTACAAACTGTTTACACTCCAATAGTCGAAGATGGTAGTTCGTCCGTCTCTTCCGCTAAATCCTTCCTCGTCCATACCCGGTTCTCCCAGTTCCTGTCCGAAATAGATCATCATCGGATTCGTATTCATGCAAGCCGATACGATAAGAGCCGGAAGCGCCTTGAACGGATTGCCGGCAAAGAAGTCGGAAGCAATACGCTGCTCGTCATGATTTTCAAGGAAGTTGAGCATGTGGCTTTGAATGTCGTTTACACTTTGCCAGCATGAGGTAATAGCAGTAGCAGAGCTGTACCCACAAGTGATGCCTCTCAGTGTGTCGTACAATCCTACCTTATCGTACAGATAATCGAATTTTCCGTTGAACAGATAGTTGCGGTATTCGTTCGGATTGTAGACTTCGGCAATAAATATCAGGTTCGGATATTTGGCTTTTACTTCCGGAATTGCCCATCCCCAAAACTCGCACGGAACCATTTCTGCCATGTCGCAGCGGAAGCCGTCAATTCCTTTTCCTGCCCAGAACAGAAGAATATCTTTCATCTTATGCCAGGTGTCTGGAATGGGTGAAAAATGATTTCCTGTATTGTGAATGTAATCTGTTCCGTAGTTAAGCTTTACTGTTTCGTACCAGTCGTTCCGGTTAGGGTAGGCATCGAAACGGTTGTTTCCCGTAGCTTTGGCGGGTGATTCATAGTAATCTCCCATACTTTCATTATGAAGGTCTATTTCTCCTTCCAGTTTTTGTCCGGGGATGTAATAGAAATTGTTGTCGGGAGAGAAAGCTATATTAGGATTATCGGTTTCTCCCAGATCTTTCACTCTTCTGGGTTTGGCAAGCGACTGGTATTGGCGGGATACATGATTCGGCACAAAATCGATAATGACTTTCAGACGGTTGGCATGTGTACGTTCAATCAGGGTTTCAAACTCCTTCATGCGTTGATTGACGTTTACAGCCAAATCGGGGTCTACGTCATAATAATCTCTGATGGCATAGGGAGAACCCGCTTTTCCTTTTACGATAGAAGGGTGATTGCGAGGGATACCGTAAGCTGTGTAGTCGGTTTGTGTAGCGTGTGCAATGACGCCGGTATACCATATATGTGTGGTTCCCAATTTTTTTATTTCCTGCAGGGCCTGATTAGTGAAGCCCGCCATCTTTCCGCAGCCGTTTTCTTGTAACGAGCCGTTATAAACGGAGGTTGGTTTGGAATTTCCGAACAGTCGGGTAAAAACTTGGTAAATAATAATCTTTTCCATTTCTATATGTTTATTTTTTGTACTCTTTTAAAAAATCTAATGTGGCAAAATAACCGGCACTGAATATCTCTTCGGCTCTGTCTAATTCGTGATTGCCGTATTTTTCCAGTCCGTCGGGGGCTATTACCCAATCGGCCTGCTCCAGTTCTGTCAGACTGTTGGACTGGAACATAAAGTGATATGCCCGTAGTGCAATGTGGATGATATCGTTTTTGTACTCATCGGTCATCAGTTTGTATACGTTTAAGGCAATCACTTCATCGCACAGGTCGCGTATGGGGCTGATAGGAATATTCATAAATACTCCACCATCTACGTAATGTGTACCCTGAATGGGAATAGGAGGAAATAAAACAGGAATGCAGCAGGAAGCTGCAATACGCTTGGTTATCTCTCCTTTGGTAAAATGTACACTTTTCCCATTGTCGAAGTCGGTTGCTGTAATAATGGTTGGAATAGACAAATCTTCTATCCGTTTGGCCTTCAGGTTGCTTTTCAGGAAATCGATGAAATAATCCATTTTCATCAGACTGTCTTTACTGGGTCTGATTTTGGCCAGATCCGTAAAGGTGCGTTGCGAAAATAATTGGAGAATTTCGAAAGGCTGTTTACCGTCTGCAATAAAGGCGCTGACAATGGCTCCTGCACTGGTTCCGGAGAGTATGTCCGGGCGGATTTTGTTCTCGAATAAAGCTTGAAGTATTCCCAAGTGTGCAATCCCTTTGATAAATCCTCCGCTTAATGCGAATCCTGTCTGATATTTTTTACTTCCCATAAAAATGAATAGTTGATTTGTGTCTGTAGCAAAGTTATTTTTTTCTTTTCTTTTTCAAGATAATTTTTGAAGATAATTTTTGTTCTTCTTCATTTACGGTAAATCCGACTAAAAGCCGTACCTTTGTATGCAGAATGAATAAAGAAAACGAATGGGAAAAGGTAAATTAGCAAAGTTTGCAGATATGGCGGAATATCCGCACGTGTTTGAATATCCATATTCTGTAGTGGATAATGTGCCGTTTGAAATGAAAGGCAACTGGAACCGTGATTTTTTCAAAAATGACAATCCTATAGTTCTGGAACTGGGATGTGGACGTGGAGAATATACGGTAGGGCTGGCTCGCCGTTATACTGATAAGAACTTTATCGGGGTAGACATCAAAGGCGCACGCATGTGGACAGGAGCTACTGAGGCTTTGAACGAAGGATTGAAGAATGCAGCTTTTTTACGGACAAACATTGAGATTATCGATCGTTTCTTTGCTCCGGGTGAAGTGAGCGAGATTTGGTTGACATTCTCGGATCCGCAAATGAAGAAAGCTACCAAACGTCTGACTTCTACATATTTTATGAACCGCTACCGGAAGTTCCTGCAACCGGACGGACTGGTACATCTGAAAACAGACAGTAACTTCATGTTTACCTATACCAAATATATGATTGAAGAGAATCATTTGCCGGTAGAATTTATGACGGACGACTTGTATCATTCCGGACTGGCCGATGATATCTTGAGTATACGTACTTATTACGAACAGCAGTGGCTGGACCGCGGACTGAACATCAAGTACATCAAGTTCCGCCTGCCGCAGGAAGGGGAGTTGAGAGAGCCTGATGTGGAAATAGAGCTGGATGATTATCGCAGCTACAACCGTAGTAAGCGTAGTGGACTGAAAACAAGTAAATAAACGATATTATGACTCTTTATCCGAAATTGATTCTTGATGCACTGGCCACAGTGCGTTATCCGGGAAACGGTAAAAATATAGTTGAGGCTGAAATGGTAGCCGATAACTTACGTATCGACGGGATGAAAGTCAGCTTTTCACTGATTTTTGAAAAGCCGACAGATCCTTTCATGAAATCGGTAGTCCGTGCTGCCGAAACTGCTATTCATACGTATGTATCGAAGGAAGTAGAAGTGACTATTGCTACAGAAAGTAAGCAGGCGGCGCGTCCGGAGCCGGGCAAAATGCTTCCGCAGGTAAAGAATGTGATTGCTGTATCTTCCGGTAAAGGAGGAGTAGGTAAGTCGACAATAGCAGCCAATCTGGCGGTAGCTCTTGCCAAATTGGGATATAAAGTGGGTTTGCTCGATGCGGATATTTTTGGTCCTTCCGTTCCCAAAATGTTCCAGGTAGAAGATGCCCGTCCGTATGCAGAGACTGTAGATGGTCGCGACCTGATTGTACCGGTAGAAAAATATGGTATTGAACTGCTTTCTATAGGTTTCTTTGTCGATCCCGATCAGGCTACTTTGTGGCGTGGCGGTATGGCAAGCAATGCCTTGAAACAGTTGGTAGGTGATGCAAAATGGGGAGAGTTGGATTATTTTATACTTGATACTCCTCCGGGTACCAGTGATATTCATCTGACTTTGCTTCAGACGCTTGCTATTACCGGAGCGGTAATTGTCAGCACACCTCAGCAGGTGGCTTTGGCCGATGCGCGCAAAGGTATCAATATGTATATGAACGACAAGGTCAATGTGCCTATTCTGGGACTGGTAGAAAACATGGCTTGGTTTACTCCTGCCGAATTGCCGGAAAATAAATATTATCTGTTTGGAAAAGAAGGAACCAAGCGATTGGCCGAGGAACTGAATGTACCTTTGTTGGGACAGATTCCTATTGTACAGAGTATCTGTGAAAATGGGGATAAAGGAACACCGGTAGCTTTGGATGAAAATTCTGTAACCGGACAGGCATTCATTGAATTGGCTCGTAATGTGGTAGAGCAGACCGAAAAGCGTAATGCAGAACAGGCTCCTACACAGATTGTGAAGACACATAAGTAAACCTGAACAATCGGAATCCTGATGAATTCGTAGTCGGGAGCATTGGGGAATCCAAAGAGAATATATGAAATCAGCCAACCTGTTTATGAATATGGGTTGGCTGATTTTTTATTGTATACTGTCTTGATGCGAGTACTCATTACTCCTTACAGGTAGTAAGTTCACTCCTTATTGGTGAGTACTGTACTCATTCTTGGAAAAAACTCCACTACTTTCAAGTGAGTACTGGAAATGCATCAGGAAACATACTTTTCCGGAATTATAACTTATCTGATTGGTGTATTGTCGGCGGACAGAGAAAGACTGATTCCTACTTGTTCGCAGTCCGCTCCCATAGGAGGATTCTGCTTGTAAAGTTCGACATCTACTTCTTCTATGGCAGGAAAATCATGCAGCAGGCGGTTGGCTATGCGATAGGCTACATGTTCCAGCAACTGTGAAGAGATTTGCATCTCCTGCTTTACCGCTTCAAATACTTCGGCATAATTTACTGTACCTTCCAGGCAGTCGGTTTGTGCGGCCCGGCTGAAGTCGGTTTTTAAACGGAGGTTGACAGTGTATTCGGCACCTACACGGTTTTCCTGTGGGAGAACACCATGAAAGGCATAGAGTTTGAGACCTTTTAAGTGAATGTACATATCAGTAAAAATAGATGAGATGGATTCTTTTCTATCTAAAAGAGACTAATAAATAAAGGAGTTAAGTCAGCAGATAAACTTCTGTGTATGTAAAACTCTGACTTAACTCCTTTTTGTATCATTAAAGTGATTCGGCTTCTGGGATTATCCGCAACGTGATGAACCGCAAGTCTTGCAAATCAGGCATCCTTCCTGATAAACCAGCGTTTCATTTCCACAGTTCGGACATTTTACTCCACGTGCTTCGGTTCCGTCTTGAACGTATTTTTTCAAAGCACGTTCTACACCGTTCTTCCACGTGTTGATATGTTCGCTGTCCAATTGCAGAGAACCAACCAGTTTGATAACCTGTTCAATCGGCATGCGGTAACGGAGAACTCCCGAAATCAGTTTGGCATAGTTCCAGTATTCTTTGTTGAACTTTTCAGACAAACCTTCAATCGTCATCTTATATCCGCGCTTGTTTTCGAACTGGAAGTCGTAACGCTTGTTGCCTTCTTCGTCGTAGTTCTTGATGATACGTCCGGTAGTCACCGATTTAGGCAACAAGATACCTTCTTCATCATCCTGCAAACCGGTAAAGATTTCGTAAGGACGTCCGTCGAGCAAACCTACAAAAGCAACCCACTTCTCTTTGTTATTCTGGAAGCGTACTACATCCGCTTCAAGTACACGCGGACGTGTTTCTACTACCTGAGGTGGTTTGCAGTGGCACTCTTCTTCTTTATTTTCTTTTTTCTTGGTTGAAATCAGCACACCGGCACGCGAACCGTCGCGGTATACAGTACATCCTTTACAGCCAGAACGCCAAGCTTCTACATACAGGCGGTTTACCAGATCTTCGTCTACGTTGTTAGGAAGGTTGATGGTTACACTGATAGAGTGGTCAACCCATTTCTGGATACGTCCCTGCATCTTCACCTTCATCAGCCAGTCTACATCATTGGAAGTAGCCTTATAATAAGGTGATTTTGCAACCAGGTCGTCGATTTCTTCTTGAGTATAACGTTTGTCTGGATCGTATCCGTTTACCTTCATCCATGTCAGGAATTTATGGTGGAATACGATGTATTCTTCGAATGCGTCTCCTGTTTCGTCTACGAAATCGATGCGTACGTTTTCATCATTCGGATTTACCTTACGGCGGCGTTTGTAGACAGGCATAAATACCGGCTCGATACCGGAAGTAGTCTGAGTCATCAGACTGGTAGTGCCGGTCGGTGCAATAGTCAGACAGGCAATATTGCGTCGGCCATACTGTCTCATTTCTTCGTACAATGCCGGATCTGCTTCTTTCAGACGATTGATAAACGGGTTGTTTTCTTCTCGTTTTGCGTCATAGATTTCGAAGGCTCCACGTTCTTTTGCCATGTTTACAGAAGAGCGGTAAGCTTCAAGTGCTACAATCTTATGTACATTTTCTGAGAATTCGGTTGCTTCTTCTGTTCCGTAGCGTAAGCCCATTGCAGCCAGCATATCTCCTTCGGCTGTGATACCTACACCAGTGCGGCGTCCCAGTCCGGATTTACGGTAAATCTTTTCCCACAAGTGGCGTTCAGAACCTTTCACTTCATCACTTTCAGGGTCTGAATCAATTTTTTCCATGATACGTTCAATCTTTTCCAGCTCCAGATCGATGATATCGTCCATGATACGCTGTGCCAATGCAACATGCTTCTTGAACAAGTCGAAATCAAAGTAAGCCTCCGGAGTAAACGGATTGACTACGTAAGAGTATAAGTTGATAGCCAGCAGACGACAAGAGTCGTATGGGCACAAAGGAATTTCACCACATGGATTGGTGGAAACAGTACGGAATCCTAAGTCGGCATAACAGTCGGGTACAGATTCACGGATGATAGTATCCCAGAACAATACACCCGGTTCTGCAGACTTCCAGGCATTGTGTACAATCTTTTTCCACAATTCAGATGCATTGATTTCTTTTGTAACCTGTGGATTCTCTGAATTGATTGGATACTGCTGGGTATACATACGGTTTTCTACCGCAGCTTGCATAAATTCATCATCCAATTTTACAGAAACGTTAGCGCCGGTAACTTTTCCTTCTGTCATCTTGGCATCGATGAATGATTCGGAATCGGGATGCTTGATGGATACACTTAACATGAGGGCACCTCGACGTCCGTCTTGTGCTACTTCACGGGTAGAGTTGGAGTAGCGTTCCATGAACGGAACAAGACCGGTAGAAGTCAATGCAGAGTTTTTTACCGGTGAACCTTTCGGACGGATGTGTGAAAGGTCATGACCTACACCGCCACGGCGTTTCATTAACTGAACTTGCTCCTCATCAATGCGAATAATTGCTCCGTATGAATCGGCTGATCCATCTAATCCGATTACAAAACAATTTGACAAAGATGCTACCTGAAAATCGTTTCCAATACCAGTCATCGGACTGCCTTGAGGAACGATGTACTTGAATTGATCAAATAGATCGAAGAGCTCTTTCGGGCTGAGTGCATTAGGATATTTAGCTTCTATTCGAGCTATTTCATTGGCCAAACGCCAATGCATATCCTCCGGTGATTTTTCGTAAATGTTTCCAAAGGAGTCTTTCACTGCGTACTTGTTTACCCATACGCGAGCTGCCAGTTCGTCTCCTTTGAAATACTGCAATGAGGCTTCATAGGCTTCATCGTAGCTGTAAGTTTGCTTTTCCACTTTATATAATGAATTTAGTCTGTTATTACTTATGTTTTTAATTTAGGTTTAAAGTTAGTGTAGAGATTTTGCTTATTAATAACAAACCGCTGCAAAGCTAAAGATGTTTTTCTAATTGACAAAATAAAATGAGAAGAAGTTATTAACAGGTCTCATGGTTTTCCAAAATGAAATATTAATATTCTGATTATTAGTTATATGTAAAAATGAATATTTTGAAAAGTTTTCCATTTTGAATCACTGTATAGAAAATATCCTTATTATTAAACTTTTGAAAATGCTGCTGGAAAAACTCAGATAAATTACTATCTTTGTAGAAAATGATATAATGAATGATAATTATGGAATCGATAAAAAACAGACGTACAATACGTAAGTATCAGTCTAAGGATATTCCGGCCGAACTGCTGAATAGCTTGCTGGAGGAATCTTTCCGGGCTTCTACTATGGGGAATATGCAGTTGTATAGTGTAGTGGTGACTCGTGATCAGGAAATGAAAGCGAAGTTGGCTCCGGCTCATTTTAATCAGCCAATGGTGACTTCGGCTCCGGTTGTGCTGACCTTCTGTGCAGACTTCAACCGTTTTAGCAAATGGTGTCGTCAGCGTAAGGCGGAACCTGGTTATGACAATCCCATTTCTTTTCTGAATGCAGCTACGGATGCGTTGCTGGTTACTCAAAATTTTTGTACATTGGCAGAGGAAAATGGTTTGGGAATTTGCTATTTGGGAACTACCATTTATAATCCCGATCAGATTGTGAAAGTGTTGGAATTGCCTGAACTCGTTATGCCGGTTGCGACTATTACTGTGGGCTATCCGGATGAGTGTCCTGAACAGCCCGACCGTTTACCGCTTACCGGTATTGTGCACGAGGAAACTTATCATGATTATACTCCGGAGATGATAGATGAGATTTATGCATATAAAGAATCGTTGCCCGAAAATAAGCGTTTCGTGGAGATTAATCATACAGAAACTTTGGCTCAGATATTTACGGATATCCGCTATAAGAAATCAGACAATGAACTGATGTCGGAAACACTGAGAAGAACTCTCAAGGAACAAGGATTCGAAAAATAAGCAATATTCCAAGGCTCATGCATCATGGTGTATGGGCCTTTCTTATGAGAATTTGCAGATAGGATCCTTTTTCTAGAAGAATAAGAAGGAGAGAAATTTACGGATAAGAAAGAAGGTATCGGAACCTTTGTCGATGTCTCGATGAGTTCCTTCACCTTCCCGATGTTTTCTTATCAAGGGATTTGTTATTTCTGTCTAAGACCAGCTTCAATTTTTTCTATTTCAGCTTTGAAAGCCTTGTCTACTTCTACCTGATCTTTTACGATTTTACAAGCATGGAGCACTGTTGCGTGGTCTTTATTTCCAATCAGTTTTCCAATCTTGGAAGAAGAAGTATCTGTATGCTTCTTTGCTAAATACATGGCTACCTGACGTACTTGCACTACTTCACGCTTGCGAGTCTTGGTATGGATAGTAGATGCATCGACCTTGTAATGGCTGCATACCTTTTCGATGATGTCTTCTACACTGAGCGGTTTTACTTCTGCACAGCGTACTGCTTTCCGTACGATACGTTGTGCCAAATCCAAGTCGATTTCACGCTTGAACAGGATAGACTGAGCCAGCAATGAGTTTACAATACCTTCCAGTTCACGTACACTTTCGTTTACGTTTTCCGCGATATAGCAAATCACAGATTCAGGAATAGTCAAACCGTCACGACGAATCTTATTGCGCAAAATGTTTTTACGCAATTCTACATCCGGTTTTTCCAATTCGGCTACAAGTCCCCATTTAAAACGGGTAAGCAGACGGTCTTCCATACCCTGCAACATAACAGGAGCACGGTCGGAAGTAAGAATCAACTGCTTGCCGTTCTGGTGCAGATGGTTGAAAATGTGGAAGAATGTATTCTGTGTTTTGGTAACTCCTGCAAACTCCTGAATATCATCAATAATCAGTACGTCAATAGTTTGATAGAAACTGATGAAATCGTTGAAGTGGTTGGTACGTACGGAGTCTGTATACTGAACCTGAAACAAGTGTGCAGATACGTACAGTACACGTTTTTCCGGATACAGTTCTTTGATACGAGTACCAATGGCATTGATCAAATGGGTTTTTCCTACCCCTGACGGACCGTACAGAAACAACGGGTTGAATGTACGTGCAGGGTTCTGTGCTACTGTTTCAGCTACAGTGCGTGAAAACTCATTACTGTTTCCTTTGATGAAGTTCTCGAAGTTGTAGTTCGGGTTTAGATGTGGATCTAAATCCTGTACAGCTGGAGCTTGTAAAGGATTAGGTGCTTTATTACCGTTATGGATAGGAGCCTGTGCAGGTAAAGCCTGTGAACGTTTTGTTCCTTCTATGTTGATGGTAATATGGTTGGTCTTGTCTGTAAGTATAGAATACATCAACTCAGTACCTTCACCTATTTCTTTATAGATAGCGGTACGGAGCAACCCCACATATTTTTCTTCCAGATATTCATAAAAGAAAGGGCTGGGAACGCCGATTGTCAAAGCTTTGTCCTCGTATTTCAAGGGGACAATAGGCTCAAACCAAGTTTTAAAGGCTGTCGGATTAACGTTGTCCTTAATAAAGTTTAAGCAACGTTGCCACAATACAATAGCCTGATTGTTTTCAATCATATTTACGTCGTTATTAATAAAGCAAATCTTCTACAGTTGCAAATGTCGGAATGAAATTTTAGAAAAACAAATACATTTTTCTTTGCTTTTTTGCTTTTAATTATATTCTATTGGAGTTCAATGGGTTATTAAAGTATGGATGATGTTTTTTAAATGAAAGCTCTTGCATATCTCCAATGCTTTGTAAATTAGAATTTTACTTAATATTGGAAATGTCAGATAAATAATCACCCACTGTTTAATGTGTTGTTAATTAGTGATTTATTAAGATAGTGTAATAGAGTGTATAAGCGGGTGATTATTTAGATATAATCTATATAAGCTTTGTTATTTATCTTTTTTTCCAAACAATGAAAAGTGTACGTAACGTTTAGGATGTGCCTTTAAATCTTCTAATAACGCTGCTGCATTTGCTGTGCTGGCGTTCAAATTATAATACAATGCCGAGTCGTTCATCAGTAATCCTAAAGAGTTGTCTTTGCGGTTTAATTTCTCTGTCAGCAAGCGTACATTGTTCAGTGTAGAGTCTACTTTCATGAAAGTAGATGCATAGTTTACGTCCTTCAGGTTATTGGTGATAACTTTCAGGTTTTGGGTAATTTCAGTTACATTATTTGTTAGCTTTGGTACATCGTTGCTCATCAAGGTGTTTAACTGGCGGCTGGTTGCATTAAGTGAAGCGGTCAGCTGCTCTGCATTGTGCAGAGTGTTCTCCAAAGCCGGATCGCCTAACAATTTGTTTAGAGAAACTAAGATCGAGTCGAGTTTCGGCATCATCTGCTTCATCTGTGGAAGCAGTGTCTTTTCTGCCTCTCCTAAAATTCCGGTGTTGGCTATTCCGGGGAGAGTGTCTTTTTCTGCATAATAGGTTTGGCTGTCGAGATTGAAATGTAAGTTCATCTTAACTGTACCCAGCATTTCGGTGATCAATTCTGCGTGGCTGCCTGTTGGGATTTTCATCGCTTCGTCCAATTCTACTCCTACAACCACATGGCCGGGATTCTGGAAATTATATTCAATGTCGCGTACAATACCGATTTTAAATCCATTGGCAAATACCGGACTGGATTTTGCCAATCCATTAATGTCGGAAAATTCTACATAATAGTAACTTTCTGGCTTGAATGTGTTGATTCCTTTCAGGTAGTTGAAGCCAAAGAAAAGAATAAGCAGGGAAGCGATACCTGCCAAGCCGATTTTTACTTCTTTTTTCATCTTGTTGTATTGTTCTGGTTTTATTTGTTCTTTTTAAATTCTCTAATAGCTTGGTTTATATTCATTTTTTCTCCGTCTTTGAACGCGATGATAAATGCATCTTTAAACTTTGCATCTACTTTGCTGCGTTTCAGACGTAGTATCTTGTTGTAGTCGGTACTTTCACCGTACGTATATTTGTAGATACCTTTTTCTTTATATCGGTCTACGGGAGATAAGCCTTTAAATTGTCTGCTGTTCTTAGGCAACACCTTGTCTGATGTCAGGATTTGTATCTTGAATACCGGTTTGCCGGAGGTATTGCTCTTAGAACTTTGAGAAATTTCTTTTGGTTGGGCTGTTTTTGCTGCTTGTGCCGGTTTGGTATTGGTAGTTTTCGGCTCTACTATTACGATATCCTCTTCTACTTCTACCGGTTGAGAAGAAGTGAGAACTCCCGGAGAAGAAGTCTTCTTGTTTGCTTTGTAGTTGACAAATGCTTGGTAAATACTCTGTGCCAGCATGCTCGAACCGTTGCTTGACAGGAGGTAAGCTTCTTCGTTTGGATTGGTGATATAGCCTAATTCGACCAATACACTAGGCATCGATGTTTCCCGAAGGACTAGAAAACCAGCCTGATGCACTCCTTTGTCTATTCTGCGTGCTTTGTGTCGGAACTGTTGCTGAATCAGCTGTGCAAAGTTGACACTTTGAGCCATATTCTTGTCTTGCAGAAATTCGAAGATGATGTAACTCTCGGAAGAATTAGGGTTGAATCCTGCATATTGTTTCTGATAGTCATCCTCGATAAGGATAACGGCATTTTCTTTTTGTGCCACTTCCAGATTTTCCTGTGTACGGTGCAATCCCAATGTATAGGTTTCCGTTCCACTTACTCTGCTGCTTCGGGAAGCAATCGAGTTGGTATGGATTGAAATGAAAAGATCGGCCTTTGCTTCGTTTGCAATCTCAGCCCGGCGGTGAAGCGGTACGAATACATCAGAACTTCTGGTGTATACCACTTTAGTATCCGAATGATTGTTCTGAATCAGTTTCCCGAGTTTAAGTGCCACACTGAGGTTGATGTTCTTTTCTTTTCCCCGTCTTCCTACCGCTCCCGGGTCATGTCCTCCGTGTCCGGCATCGATTACCACGGTAAATTTTTTAGGTGACGCGGCATGTATTGCATTTTCCGGAATAAAGATCCATAGGGAAATGCAGATAATATATATTGTGTAAACTATGTTATTCCTCATATTAGGGGACAAAGTTAATAGATTTTTTACAGACTTTTGGTGTTAGAGGGAGAAGAAATACTTTTTATAAGCGATAATGTCTATAAAAACCAATAAAAATACTATGGCTTTGTTGGCTTTTACGTATTTTTGCCGATAAAATGAACATTTTGTCATGTTGAGATTTATAAAAAACTGGACACTGCCGCTGGCGATGCTTGCCGGAGTGATTGGATATTTCTGTTTTTCCGAATTGGATTTTCTGGCTCCTACGAAGCCTGTAGTAAAAGTTGCAGTGAGTTTCCTGACTCCTTTTCTGATATTTTCTCAGTTGTTGCTTACCTTTTGTAAAGTAGAGGTGAAAGAGCTGACTCCTAGAGGCTGGCATGGATGGTTGCTTTTGTGTCAGTTGGTTTCGGCTGCTGTAGTAGCCGGAGTGTTGTATACCTGTGCATTGGATGAAGCCTGGCGTGTAGCGTTAGAAGGAATGTTGGTTTGTCTGATTTGCCCTACGGCTACAGCAGCAGCTGTGGTGACCGGAAAGTTAGGAGGAAATGCAGCCGCACTGACGACGTATACGTTAGCTTCCAATTTGCTGGCGGCTGTTTTTGTTCCACTTGTTTTCCCTTTGGTGGAGCCGTCGACAGTCGAGTTTATGACTGCATTTCTTTATTTGCTGGGTAAAGTATTTCCCTTGTTGCTTTTCCCTTTCTTTCTCGCTTTGCTGTTGCGGCATTTCCTTCCTTCGGTGCATCGTTTTCTGGTAGGCTTGAAAGACATGGCATTTTATCTGTGGGCGGTAGCACTTACTATTGTCATGGCACAGACCACCCGTTCGGTGGTAGAGGGAGATGTGGCTGTCTCGGAAGAAATATTGATAGCTACCCTTATCTTAGTGGTTTGTGTGTTGCAGTTTGCTGTCGGGAAGTGGATAGGAGGCCGCTATCAGGAGCGTATTAGCGGGGGGCAGGCATTGGGACAGAAAAATACAGTATTGGCTATTTGGATGGCTTATACTTATCTCAATCCGGCATCAGCTATTGCTCCCGGTAGTTATGTATTGTGGCAGAATCTTATCAATAGCTGGCAGCTTTGGAAGAAAAGGAAACAAGAGGAACAATAAAATATTGCCGGTCTGACAGTATTTTGTAAGTAGGATAGGGGCAATAGACTTCTTCTCTTGCGTTTATATTGAAAGAAATGGGCAACTGCTTTCGGTTAAGGGAGTAAATAAACCTGAAATCAGGAGCAGAAGCCTTGAAGAAAATAAACCTTAAATCGAAAAAAACAATGAAAGAAAGTGAACTTTGCAAAGACATGCCGTCTCATTATGCGGCCTGTCTGCACGCAGACTGTCCTTGTGCGGCATCTTGTCTGCATCAACTTGTGTATCAGCCACTGATGGAAAAAGAAGCTGTTTTCTACCTTATCAGTCCTCTTCGCTGCACCAAAAATCAGTCGTGTGTCTATTATCGCAATGCAGAGCCAGTGCGTTATGCGTTCGGTTTTAAAGGTATGAAAGAAAAGATGTATCCTGCCCAGTATCGTAAATTCATGTCTGTGCTGACAGCGTATTTTGGGTATAATCCTTATTTCGACCGCAAAAAAGGAAAACGTCCGATTTCTCCTAAAGAACAGGAACTCATTTTGCAAACGTTGAAAAAGTTGGGAATAGAAGAACCTTTGGAGTTCGACCGTTACGAAAATCGGGTCAATTGGAAAGACTGATACTCCTTACATGTAAAAACTGCACTCATTGCCCGAAAAAAATACACTACTTTCAGGTAGTGAGTGCAGTTTTTACATGTAAGTACTGGCGAGTATTATAATCGTGGCTTGCCATACTCCGGTTATATTCGTGCTATGGTATCTTTGGCTTAAAAACCAACTGCCCTATAATTGAAGAGACAACAACTATAAAAGATATTGAAATTTTTATCAAATGAAACTACTTCATATTTCAGATACTCATGGCAAACATAAATTATTGACCGGTTTGCCTGTTGCCGACATAATAATACATAGCGGTGATGTGGGTATGACAGGAACCGAAGAAGAAGTTATAGACTTTTTAAACTGGTTTCTCGATTTGCCTTACCGCTATAAAATCTTTGTGCCCGGAAATCACGATGATTGTCTTATGGATGCGGAGATTAGTGGGTTGGATAACAATTGTTTTATTCTTTGCAATAAAGGAATAGACGTAGAAGGTATAAAAATATATGGAGTTCCTGCATTTACTGAATATGCTATAACGGGTGAAGAGGACAAATATATAAACCTTATTCCCGATGACATAGATGTTCTCGTTACCCACCAGCCTCCTTATGGTATTCTTGACTATTCAGACGGTGTACATTATGGGTCTGTCTTGCTGTTAAAGCGATTGATGGAAATTAAGCCGAAATTACACTTGTTTGGACACATACATGATGCATATGGTATTGAAAAAGGACAATATACACTTTTTTCAAATTCCTCGGTTATGGACAATAATTATCAATTAAAACACAAAGCGAATTTATTGGTTATAAATAGAACTGGAAATGTTTGATGTATATTTCCTGTTATTTTAGGAATAAAAGACTAAAAGAGAAACAAAGAGTTTTGTGTTGTCTTGTTGTGTAAATCATTGTGTTTCAAAATATTTTGTTATATTTGTGCTTGGTATTATAACAAATTTATACAGATTTACTATGAAAAAGGCTATATTTTTAGCATGTGGGATATTGTGGGGTTGTACAATAACCATGCAGGCAGAAGACCTGCCCTATAAGAATCCAAAGCTCTCTGTAGAAGAGCGTGTAGAGGATTTGCTGAAGCGAATGACAGTGGAAGAAAAGTTCTGGCAAATTTACATGATGCCCGGAGATTTGGATGCCGGAAAAGAACGCTTTAAAGATGGTATTTTCGGGTTCCAGGTAGCTACTGTCGGATCGTCCGATCCGCAAATGCGCCAGATGCTTCAATACAATCCGAAGATGACAGCGGCCGAAACCGTAAAAAAAGTGAACCGCATTCAGCGCTATTTTGTAGAAGAGACTCGCTTGGGTATTCCTGCCATTATTTTCGATGAAGCTTTGCATGGACTGGTGCGTGGAGGAGCAACTGCATTCCCGCAATCTATCGCCTTGGCTGCGACATTCGATACTACGCTGGTCAGCCGGGTGTCTACCGCCATTGCCCGTGAAACAAAAAGCCGCGGAATCCGACAGATTCTTTCTCCGGTGGTCAATCTGGCTACAGATGTACGCTGGGGACGTGTAGAAGAGACTTATGGTGAAGATCCTTGTCTTTCGGCCGATATGGGAGTCAGTTTCGTGAAGAATTTCGAACGAATGGGTGTGATTACTACTCCGAAACATTTTGCAGTCAATTCCGGTGACGGTGGACGTGACAGTAACCCGATTCATTATACGGAACGTTTTCTGGAAGAAACTCATCTGGTACCGTTTAAGGCTTGTTTCCAGCAGGGTGGTTCCCAGTCGGTAATGACTGCATATAATATGATAGATGGTACACCTTGTACGGCTAATTCCTGGCTTACTATCGATAAGCTCCGTAAAGAGTGGGGCTTCGACGGTTTTACTATTGCTGATGCCGATGCGGTAGGTATTATTCATAAACTGCACCATACTATTAATAATTGGGAAGAAGCTGGTGCTACGGCTGTGAACAATGGACTTGATGTTATTTTCCAGACTACTTATGAAGAGCATGAACCTTTTTTGGAAGCATGTCGTAAAGGGTTGATAACGGAAGAGGCTTTGAATAGAGCAGTACGTCAGGTCTTGAAGGCTAAGTTCCGTTTGGGATTGTTTGAAAATCCGTATATGGATGAATCGGAAGCCGACCGCTGGAATGCCTGTGCAGAGCATCGTGCCTTGGCTCAGGAGGCTGCTGCCCGTTCGATGGTATTGCTGAAAAATGAAAACCAGCTGTTGCCTTTGTCGCGCGACTTGAAGCGTATTGCTGTCATTGGTCAGGATGCTGCAGAGGCTCGTTTAGGTGGATATAGCGGTCCTGGTGTAAATAAAGTCAGCATTGTAGAAGGATTGAAAAAAGAACTGGCCGGTAAAACGGAGGTTGTCTATGAAGAGGGCTGCAAGCGTATGAATCCGCAATGGCTGACTATCCCGGAAAACTGCCTTTTTCAAGAAGACGGAACCTCAGGATTGGCTGCTTCTTATTTCAAGAATATCCGTTGGGAGGGAACTCCTGCTTTGAAACGGAATGATAAGGCTGTGCAGTTTTCGTGGACGCTCTTTGCTCCGGATTCTTGTCTGGCAGTAGACTGGTTCTCGGTAGAATGGAACGGAAAACTGAAATCGCCGGTTTCAGGAGATTATCAGATTGGTCTGGAAGGAAATGATGGATATCAGTTATGGATTGATGGTAAAAAGGTAATCGACCGTCCCGAAAAGGCTTCTTTCCGTACCGAAGTTGTTCCTTTCCGTTTGGAAAAAGGAAAAGAATATGCAGTAAAAGTCCGTTTCTATGAAAATACCCGTAACGCCCGTATCCGTTTGGTATGGAATGTAGGAGTACAGAATGAAGATGCTTCCATTGAAAAAGCAGTGCGTGCTGCAGCTTCGGCTGATGTGGCTGTTGTGGTGGCAGGTATCGAGGAAGGTGAATTCCGCGACCGTGGCTATCTGACCTTGCCGGGACGTCAGGAAGAACTTATCAAGCGTGTGGCTGCTACCGGAAAACCGGTTGTGGTAGTGCTGGTTGGTGGTAGTGCTGTAGTGATGTCCGAGTGGTTGGATAAAGTACCGGCAGTGCTGAATGCCTGGTATCCGGGTGAAGCTGGTGGTGCTGCAGTAGCTGATGTCTTGATGGGGGATGCCAATCCTTCCGGAAAACTGCCGATTACTTATCCGATAGATGAGGCTCAGTTGCCGTTGAACTATAGCCATAAACCTACCGGAAGAAGCGATGATTATCTGAATCTGACAGGTGAGCCTTTGTTCCCCTTCGGTTATGGATTGAGCTATACTGAATTCGAATACAATAATCTGAAAGTGCAGCCTTCTGGTAAACATACTTATAATGTTTCATTTACAATCCGTAATGTCGGAAAATACAAAGGTTATGAAGTGCCTCAGCTTTATTTGAGAGACAAGGTTGCTTCGGTTACCCAACCGATAACCCGTCTGATTCATTATGCAGCTATAGAATTGAATCCGGGAGAAGAAAAAACGGTTTCTTTTGTGGTTAATGAATACGACCTTTCTATGTTGGACAAGTCGATGAACCGGGTGGTAGAGCCGGGTGATTTCCGTTTGATGATTGGCCGTTCTTGTAAGGATATCCGTTTGCAGGAAGTGATTAATGTAAAAGAATAAACGTATAGATTATGTTTTAAAAATATGGAGACTATTTCAATTTTCAATTTGAGATAGTCTCCGTGTTTTTTGTCTGTTGTTGGCAATTGCTGCTCCAAGATTATTCTGATAATTTTCCTTTCTTGATTTCTGTAAGGTAAAAACGGAAGAAAGCATCTTTTATTTCATCACGGACACGGTGAAATTCCGAATCAATGAATTCTGCTGTTCCGGTAGCGTGCGAAGGATCGTCGAAACCAATATGAAGTCGTTTTCCTACTTTGCCGATGAATGCAGGGCAGTTTTCGTTTGCACCTCCACAGACTGTAATCACATAATCCCATTCTTGGTTGAGGTGTGTATTTACATGTGTCGGTTTGTGTGAGCTGATATCTATTCCTGCCTCTTTCATAACTTCTATGGCTTTTGCATTGACTTGTGTAGCAGGTTCTGTACCACCGGAATAAACTTCAATGTTTTTATCGAAAGATTGTAGGAATCCATGTGCCATCTGGCTGCGGCAACTGTTTCCTGTGCAAAGAATCAGTACTTTCATATTTGTGCTTTATGTTTTGGTTATTTTTATATCGAAGGCAAAAATATGAATAAAAAATGATACACAGAAAAAGTGCTCATATGGTAAAGTAACCGCTTTGCAGATAACAGATTCTTGAGGGGTATATTGGGGAGAGATGAAATATGTAATACTTTTGAAATAATAAGGCTCTATTTATTATAAATAAGGTGGAAAATTGTATTTTCTGGCTTTTTAAGTCTGTTATTATACTGCTGTTTTATTAATTTTGTATTTGCGCGATTGTAAGGAGTTGAGGGGGATTCTGCGTGCGTTTATAAGATTATTTCTGATTTTAGTTATTATTTGTTGCATTAGTTAAAATGGATTTATTTAAAAGAAAATGAAGAGTTGCTGAAACTTTGATTATCAATGGGATTTCAAAAATATTTGTGTCGGCTGGCAGCATATTTTATGAGACTTATGAAATGAGGTGTGAACATTTTGATTTTTTAGCTGTTTTATGAATAGTGTCTTGATTGAAGCAGACACTGCAATAGGTATTTTTAATTGGTATAAACACAAAAGATTTTTATTTGAATTTTTATGATTAAAAAAGGGCTATTCTTGGCTTGCATAATGTTTGCAAGTATTTCATGTACGGAACAGTTCGAGAATAACGGGGATATTGGTAATAGTAGAGGGAATGAAGCTGTTTTCAGACTTTATTCTGCTGGTTTTGGTAATGCAGCCACACGGAGTGGCGAAACCGCAACCAAGGCCGTTTATGATTTTCTGGACTATTATATAGTAGATGAAAATGGTAAAGTAGTGACTGATATCAAATCTAAATATAAGCCGGAAACATCTGAAATCGTTGCGGAAGGATTGCATGAAGGAAGTTACCGATTGTTGGTGTTGGGAGTAAAAGGTGATAAAGAAAGTGATGGAGCAACAGTAAATAAGGTCACAGATGTGAATGATGTGTGGCTGAGCTTTCCGGAAGACCTAAGCAAACCATTGGACTGTGAGTATTTCTATTCTGACACTCCTTTTGATGTTACTATAGTTGAATCGGAAGGCGGTAAACAGGAAACCATATTGAGTGAGGAAACTGTTACGCAACATCGAATTGTTGGTAAGGTGAAGTTTGATTTTGACTTCGAGAATATGTATATAGAATATTCTGTGACTGAAAATGTGGCAGATGTAGAAACTCCGAGATTTTATACTTCGATGACGGCCAACAAGCAGTTTTCCGGGGAGAGCAACCGGGTACTGAATGATCTGAACCTGCTGGATGGAAAAGAGTATCTGTTTATGCCAACTGTTGAAGGAAGTGCACTGAATGGAGAAATAGGAATGGAGAGCCGGACGTATACAGGAGGGACCATTTCGCAGACATACGGATTTAGTGGGATAAAGGTGCTTCCTAATCAGATTACAACTGTTAATACGGACGTAAATCATCCGGAAGATAATAGAGGAACCATGTTTATATCTTCAGTTGCATACAAGCATGGCAATCATAAAAAGATTCTTCAGGACGATGAAAAGAAAGGTGTGTATACAGATAAGTCTCAGCGTTCGTTTAATACATCTAATCCTTTACAATTGTCTGTGACAGATGAAGGACAGTTTCATATGCGTTTTTATTCTCCGCGTGATTTAGGGCATGTAACTGTGAAGGCCCTGATTCCGGAAGTAAGTAATGAATGGATGGATTTTGCTTATTTGGATACTATCCCTGCTTTTGGAGATGCATATGTGGATGTTCCTATGCTGAAAAAGCCGACTGTATGCAAAGGAGAAAGCGGACGTTTGATAAATGTACAGAAACTTTCTGTCGCACAGTTGAAAAAGGCACAGTTTAAAATAGAGTCTCCTGAGGAATATTGGAAAAAAATAGAAAAAATCCAGCATGGTTGGACAATATATTGGGGACTTTACGGAGGTGATCCTGACAGACCCGACGGTGGGCCTGTAGGCAACTGGATGGGGATACGTCCGGTACACATTCGCGAATCAATCGCCTTGTTCCTCAATTTTACCTATATGATAGACATGCCTGAGCACGAACAGATTTTGGAGGAAAATAAAGATAAACTCTATGACGATAATAAGAATCCTATCGAAGTAGAGAGGGTCTTGCAGCAGATGAGACAACGGCGCACTTTGCAGGTTGGATTGGTTTATCCAGGTAATGGTGTGGGAGGATTAGGAGGAGGAACCACATTTGGAGCTTATCAGTCTGCCTGGTTCGATCATTACTCCAGTACTTATGCATGCAGTATCATGTTTCATGAATTGGGACATGTGATGGGATACGGGCACAGCAGTTCGTTTACTTATGGTCCTTGGGCAGAAAGCTTGATGAATAATTTTTATGTCAATAATCTGTATCAGATGCCTATTGACTCAAAAAGCTATTTGAATAGTTCAAGTAATCCAAACAAGTATTAATGTTTAAATTGTTTAGAAAGTGATAAGATTGGTTTATATAAAGAATATAATAGCTGCAATATTTCTTTTGGGAATTATGCAGTCTTGCAATAATAATGAATTGTTTTCCGAGAAAGCAAACAATGGAGTGGTATCCGGTCAACTGTTGGAAAGCAGAACTTCTGAAGAAGGAGGTGAAACTTCTTATTTTGCAGGAAAAGTGACTGCGGTAGCATTTGATGCTGATGGAGTAATTGTAATGGTTCGTGAGAACATTCAGGTAGACCAGAATGGTAAGTTTAGTGTAGTAATCGGAACAAAGGCTAAGAAATGTTATTTTATAGCCAATGCTCCCAAAGAAGTGATTCCTAATTTGGGAGTAACTGAAACAGAGTTCAAAAATATGGTGATGACTGGTCAGTTGGATAGTACTTTAGATCCGGTTATGTTGGGAGGTATTGATATGGACTCGTATCATTGGGAGCCGATTGTAATGCAACGCTGTGTAGCCCGGTTGGATCTGAAGATGCAGGTTTCCGGAGTTTCGGTAAAACGTATTACTGTAAAAGGTGCTGCTGACAGAAGTTTTCTCTTCCCTCATGAAACTGAAACTCCGGAAGACCTGCAATTGACAGATTTTGTGATGGATTTTACTGATGCCGCTCTGACTGATAGTAAGAACCGGTTAATGTATCTGCATGAACAGCAGACTGGAACTCCGGAAGTGGTGATGGAAGTGACAGTAGATGGCCGTATGATGGAACTGAAAGAAAAGTTGCCTGAAAAGATAAAAAGAAACAGCTTGTATACACTGAAAGTGTATGGAAGTGGGGCAAAACTGAACATACAGGTTGCAGAAAATGACTGGGAGAGCGGTCAGAATAATGAATCGTCTGTGATTACATTGGCAAAAGTAAATGTGGAAAGTTCACATTTGGATGGTGCAAGAGTAAATGAAAAAGGCGATACTGTATTCATTCCATATAGCGATAAGACTCTTTCTTTGGCAATAAATACAGAAGAAGGAATGACTGTAAGAGCAGAGGGAAGTCTTGATTTGGTTGAAGTGTCTGTGGCACAGAATGCAACGCGCGGTAATGTGGCGTTAGATAAGTTGACTATGGTGAATGTCACAAGCAGACTGAAAAGAATCGGAATGCCTTTGCAATATTCTTACTTGGAATCATTGGATAGTAACGGAGTGATGAAGGGACGTATTGTATTGGTTTTCGAACCCAATCCTGTGCAGATGACTGGTGCTCTTTCATTTTTGGAGGATACATCTCATGATTTTGACCGCTATATTGATGGTGAGTATGCACGTCTTATCTTGCCGAAAGGTATGAAAGCGGAACTGGAGTTTGGAGCAGGTGAAGACCAGTGGGCCATATTAAAAGAAACGGAAACAGGAAGTGATACTTTGAGACTGTTGGGAGGATGGAAACCCAACGATCCAAAAGCGGACGGAAGAAAGCAGGTAGTCACACTGAAACTTAGCAAAGAGGATGGCTCTGATATGGAAACTTATACGATAAGTCGTTTAAATTATGGACTTCCAGTAGTGGAAGTTGCAGGAAACTGGTGGTGTAAGTATAACCTTAAAGGTACTGCTAACGACTTTAATGACCAGATATTGGCTAGTGCAGATCCGGTAAAGGAGGGCAGCCTGCTGGATTATCTGAAAGATTGCTCATTGGAAGATCTTAAAGCTGTGATGGGTGACCAGTATCAGGGAGGAAACTTGGAAGGATTGCCTCTTACATTGTCTGACGGAAAATTTGAATATTCAGGATTCAAGTCGAGTGTATCGGTAAATATCAATGCACAGGGTAAGCAAATGGTTCCTTCAGGATATGAAATGCCCTCCCAAAATGATTTTAGAAGACTGGTTAATTCGACTGATGCTAAGCTTGGATACGAACCAGCTGTTTATAATAATAATTTGAGTGGTGTTGACAGTCTCAGACTGAATTATAACCACGGTAACCGTTCTGTCAGCATTGATAACGTAGTATACGGAAAAGTGGGTTTTTATGATTTCTGTGAGGTGGCCTCTGCAAGCGATAACAGCAAGCATGTCGTTCTTTTCGGTTGGGGACACCAATGGGAGGCTGGTACTGGAAAAATCAGTACGGATGATTTCATTTTTGCAGTTAATAATGGAACTTCAACAGTATGGATGATGGAAGGCTGGTTTGAGGATATGAGAGGTAACTGGTTTAAAACTTCGACCCAGAACAATGTGAAGACCAGAACTATCAGATGTAAGAAGTCACCTGTAGAATATATTTATAAATGAATTGACGAATGATGAGATATAAATTGTGGTATGTCGTTTCGACATTGTTGTTGGTGTTGGCTGCATGCAGCAATGAAGATACAGTAATAACTAAATCCGGAGGTAAGCTGTCGAGAGTTTCCATGGATTTTCCGGCATCTTACAATGTAGATAATATAAAGTACTTTTATTTTGAGAATGGAAAATTGGGTTCTTCAGGTTCAGTACAGCCGACAGGAACAGACCTGAAACTCCCTTTGGAAGGAACCGGTACTCTTTATGTGATAGCGAATGAGGGGAATAAAACCTCCTCATTCGTGGGTAGCGGAATGACAGAGGAAGCTTGGCAGGATGCTACTATTGATTTGGATGAATCGCAAAAGCCCTTGAACTTTATAATTGGAAAGGTTGCAGTCGAAGATAATGTCGCAGAGTATTCTGCTGTAATGAAGCGGGGGGTGGCCCGTTTCGATGTGACTTATGCTTTTCCTGGTACTAAGGTCAGAAGTCTTACTCTGAAAGGGATGGCAGGAAAATCGTATCTGATAGAAAAAGTTCCTTTTTCGGTACCATCAGATGTTGAAAATGTCGACCTGAAAGTGGAAGGTGAGGCTATAACCGGAGAAGATCAGACAGGAGTAATATATGCTTATGAGCAGATAAACCCTGAAGCAACAGTTGAAATTGAGATGGCCGACGGTAAGGTGCATTCAGCAAAACTTCCGGAACAGATTCTGCGTAATAAGGTTTATACGTTACAGATCGGTCGTGATGGTAGTCTGCACAGTATAACTGTAGATGAATGGACGAAGGAAGAGGATGAAATTCTTGCTCCGGATCGGGAAAGCTTTATTACGGTAAACGAGAAGCTGAGTGTGTTGAACGACAGAGCTACCATTTTGCCGGATGCGCGAGGAGTCTCTGTAAGTTACTTGTCTGGAACATTTGACCTTGCGCTGAATTGTGGTGAGGAACTGGAATATGTGGACGGTGGAAACGGAGTGATAGAAGTCACTCCTGTCAATCCGGAAGCTTCCAGTTTGGCAGAAAGAAATGTCTTCAGAATTGCAAAAAAGTTGTTGGCTCCTAATGCTCCTCAGCAAGAAGCAAAACTTCAGTTCAGACGCAAAGGATTTTCGGAGGTATACGATGAAGACTGTCTGACTGTGGTTTTGGAGAAAAATGATGATACTTTAGAGGGTATGCTGGACTTCAATAACGAGACTTACGGATATGATTTCGGTCGTTATATTGACGGAACTTTAGGTACGTATACTGTTGGTGAAGGCAAGACTTTATCTGTAGATGTTCCTCAGTCGAATCCTTGGCTTAGAGTTGTGCGGTCTGAAGAAAACAGAAACCAATATGAAATACAGGCCGGTTGGAAGCCTAACGATCCGGAAGCTGACGGAAGAGAACAGTCTGCAAAGTTGATTATAACTGACCGTAACGGAAACAAACAGGAATATACCATAAAGAGAAGAAATTTTGGGCTTCCTGTAGTGTATGTAGCAGGAAACTGGTGGTGTAAGTATAACCTTAAAGGTACTGCTAACGACTTTAATGACCAGATATTGGCTAGTGCAGATCCGGTAAAGGAAGGCAGCCTGCTTGATTATCTGAAAGATTGCTCATTGGAAGAACTTAAAGCTGTAATGGGTGATCAGTATCAGGGAGGAAACTTGGAAGGATTGCCTTTGACACTGTCAGGTGGTAAATTTGAGTATTCAGGATTCAAATCGAGTGTATCGGTAAATATCAATACGCAGGGTAAGGAAATGGCTCCTCCGGGATATGAGATACCTTCCCAAAATGATTTTAGAAGACTGGTTAATTCGAATGACGCTAAGCTTGGATACGATCCGGCTGTTTATAATAATAATTTGAACGGTGATGACAGCTTCAGACTGAATTATAACCACGGTAACCGTTCTGTCAGCATTGATGACGTAGCATACGGAAAAGTGGGATTTTATGATTTCTGTGAGGTGGCCTCTGCAAGCGATAACAGCAAGCATGTGGTGCTTTTCGGTTGGGGACACCAATGGGAGGCTGGTACCGGAAAAATCAGTTCGGATGATTTCATTTTTGCAGTTAATAATGGAACTTCAACAGTATGGATGATGGAAGGCTGGTTTGTAGACATGAGAGGTAACTGGTTTAAAACTCTTGTACAGAACAATGTGAAGACCAGAACTGTCAGATGTAAGAAGTCACCTGTAGAATATATTTATCAATAGAGTTTAAACGAATGAGATATAAATTGTTATATGCTGTGTTTTCATTGCTGCTTGTATTAGTTGCTTGCAGCAGTGAGGATGCGGTAGTAAATAAAGAAAACGGTAAGATGTCGAGAGTGCTTTTGAATATTCCGACATCGGAACGGTTGGAAAGTGTTAAGTATTTATTTTTTAAGGATGGTAAACTGAATAATACAGCTTCTGTATCACCGACAGGGGGAGAGTTGAAATTGCCGCTGGAAGGAGCCGGTAATCTTTATCTTGTTGTGAATGAAGGTGGCAAACTGTCTTTTTCTGCAGGTAGCGGAATGACGGAGGAAGCTTGGCAGGATGCTACTATTGATTTGGATGAATCGCAAAAGCCTTTGAACTTCATAATTGGAAAGGTTGCAGTCAAAGATGATGTCGCAGAGTATTCTGCAGTAATGAAGCGGGGAGTGGCCCGTTTCGATGTGACTTATGCTTTTCCTGGTACTAAGGTCATAAGTCTTACTCTGAAAGGGATGGCAGGAAAATCGTATCTGATAGAAAAAGTTCCTTTTTCGGTACCATCGGATGTTGAAAATATTGACCTGAAAGTGGAAGGTGAGGCTATAACCGGAGAAGATCAGACAGGAGTAATATATGCTTATGAGCAGATAAACCCTGAAGCAACAGTTGAAATTGAGATGTCCGACGGTAAGGTACATTCAGCAAAACTTCCGGAACAGATTCTGCGTAATAAGGTTTATACGTTACAGATCGGTCGTGATGGTAGTCTGCATAGTATAACTGTAGATGAATGGACGAAGGAAGAGGATGAAATTCTTGCTCCGGATCGGGAAAGCTTTATTACGGTAAACGAGAAGTTGAGTGTGTTGAACGACAGAGCTACCATTTTGCCGGATGCGAGAGGGGTTTCTGTCAGTTACTTGTCTGGAACATTTGACCTTGCGCTGAACTGTGGTGAGGAACTGGAATATGTGAATGGAGGAAATAACTGGGTGAAAATAACTCCTGTCAATCCGGAAGCTTCCAGTTTGGCAGAAAGAAATGTCTTTAGAATTACCAAGAAGCTTGTAGCTCCTAATTGTCCTTTGGAAGATATGAAACTTCAGTTCAGACGCAAAGGATTGTCGGAAGTATACGATGAAGACTGTCTGACTGTGGTTTTGGAGCAGAATGATGATACCTTAGAGGGTATGCTGGACTTCAATAACGAAAATTACGAATGTGATTTCGGTCGTTATATTGACGGAACTTTAGGTACTTATACAGTAGGCGAGGGTAAGACTATGGCTTTGGAAGTATCAGAATCAAATCCTTGGATAAGATTGGTACGTTCTGAGGAAAATAGAAATTCTTATATTATACAGGCCGGTTGGAAGCCTAACGATCCGGAAGCTGACGGAAGAGAACAGTCTGCAAAGCTGATTATAACTGACCGTAACGGAAACAAACAGGAATATACCATAAAGAGAAGAAACTTTGGATTGCCGGTAATTCTTTTGAATGATATATGGTGGTGTAAATTTAATGCGATTGGAAATTCCAGAGACTTCAATGATCAGATATTGTGTGCGGAGGATCCTACAAGAGCTTCAGGACAGACTGTATTGGAGTATTTGAAATCTTGCAGTAATGAGGAGTTCTTGAAAGTTTGGAACTCTGCTTATGGAGGAACTTCCGGACAGGCTATGACCGCAGTATACAGTAACGGGAAGTTTACTTTGGATGGTTATAATTCGGATGAATCGCAGCATATTAACCATCAGGATCCTAAATCATTGTCTCCGGAAGGATATGAAATACCGACTTTTGATGATTATAAAAGGATTTTAGGAACTTTTGCGGTTCCAACAAGTCCGGCTCCTTTTAATCCTAGTAATGGTGGTGCAGACTATCGAAGTGAAATCTTTATGGATAAAAGAAATGAAGTACTCATCGGAGAACAAGCGATGTCGGATATTAGATTTATTACCATCAGCAGCCTGAAAGGAAAAGGAACTGAACCTCTTACTTTATATGGAGTAGGATGTCAGTGGAGTGGAAGTGGTATTAATCATAACTGGCTGTTGTTTGCCAATTATAATCCTTCTACTACCGGTTGGTTGTTTAAGCCTACTAATGCTAATTTGGAGCATAATGGGGCAGCTGCTAATAATACCCGTATCGTGAGATTTAAGAAATCGGCGGTTGAATATATTTATGGCGTGGAGTAATACATTCAAAATACTTAATGAATGATAAAAAACAAATAGCCTGAGAACAAAACTTGTCGGCTGATTGTCTAAGAGAGTGAAATCACGACAAGTTTTGTATTTTCAAATAAGGTATTATTTTTTTGTATTAGAATTGTATTTTTATTAAACAGATTAGAATGTCAATTATGAAAGAGATGTATGTAAAACCAGAAATTCAGATAATGGAAATTGAAGCTGAAGGTGTGTTGTGCAGTAGTTATAGTGATGGTGATCCCGGGGCGACTGCTCCTGATCTTGATTGGGATGATTCATGGCCTTCAAGTAGCATCTGGTAAATAGTGTACAAAACTTACTGATTTAGAATGTTGATTTATGGATAAAAAGATATTTTGGGGTATTGGAATTTTGTCTTTGACTGTAGCATTGGGGGCTTGTTCCGATAATTACGTAGATTTGGGGAATGGAGAAGAGGAGATTCCGGGAATTGAGCCACGTGAAGTGGTTTTCTCGGTGAAAAATTTTGAGCCGGACGATCGTTCAAGAACAAATTTGGAAGTAAACGAAAGTGGAGTGACTTTTACATGGGCTAAGGATGATATGCTCGGTATTTTCCCGTCACAGGGCGACCAGGTTTCATTTGCAATGGAAGCAGGAGCAGGTACGGCAAATGCAGTATTCTCTGGCGGAAGCTGGGAATTAAAAAAGAGTTCTACTTATTATGCGTATTATCCTTTCAGCAGAAAATATTTTGATGGACAGAGTTCAAAGAATGAAATATGGGTGAACTATAAAGGCCAGTCGCAGGATGGAAATAATAGTACGGCTACTGTAGGAAATTATGATTTCATGAATGCGGCCAGTACTTCTCCTGAAGAGGGACGCCTTGTGTTTGAATTCTCTCATTTGGGAGCTTTGGTTCAGCTGACGGCGCTTGTTCCTGAAAGAATGGTTGTAAAAAAGATGTCTCTTGCAACAGAGAATGAGGAATTTCTGATAGAAGGACATTATAATCTGGAAGATGAGAGTCCTGTTTATGTGGCGGAAAAGAAAGGCAAGGTACTTAGCTTAGCCATGAAAAATGTAGAGTGTGAAGCGAATACCTCTGTTATTGGATATCTGATGGTGCCTCCTACAGATTTGACAGGAAAATCTCTTACTGTCAGAGTATACGATGACCGGAACAAATTGTATTCTTATACATATCCGGCAGCAGGTGCTTTCAGAGCTGGAAAGTCTTACAGATTAAATGTAAGAGTTACAGAAAGCACAGAAAACCCGGATGATCTATACGATAAGATGGAGTTGAGCTGCAATATGGATGCATACCTGAAAGAGAATGCTAATTTAGGAGAAAATCTGAATGTATCTGTCTTTGCAGACTGGTATAATGAGGGAGAACTTCTGATGAAGCCTTTCGTAGCCGATAAAAACGGAAATCTGTCGTATACAGGTGGCACTATGTATTTTCCTGAAGACCATGATGTCACTTTATATGCTGTATATGGAAAGCTGACAAACTGGACGGAAAATCAAGATATGCCTGCAGTCTATAAGCATACAGTAAATGCGGAACAAACTGAAGCCAACTATATGGATAATGATCTTCTGTATGCAGCAAAGAAAGTCACATCGGATGGTAAAAATTCAGAAATCCTGTTTTCTCACGTATGTTCTGGTGTAAGAATCGGAGTAAAGGCTGCTGCTGGAACCAATGTAGCACCGGAAAAACAAGTCACTGTGACTTTGAATAATTTGTGGATGGCGGGTAATCTGAATATGAAGACTGGTGAGATGACACCGGATTCAGGTTCGCAGAAAGGTGCTGTAAGTTTGGGTAAAATAAATATGCTGGATAGCTTCGGAGATAATGAAACATATGCCAAGGCTACTGTAATACCTCAGAAACTGGAACGTGGTACAGAACTGTTTACCGTGAAAAATGGTAATAAGGTGTTCAAATACACAATTGAGAAGTTGAACGGATTGTCATTGGAACCAGGTAAGATTCATACGTTTGAAATCGAAATAGATGGTGATAGTGATATCTCAGTTTCAACATCGGTACAAGACTGGGAAGTTGGTGAGACAATTATTATTGATACCGATAAATAAGAAATACTTTAAAACGGTAAAAGGATATATCTTTTTAATCTGTACTCCATGTACGGAGATAAACTTGGAGAATGTGGGAATAAGTTTTTTATTCCCACATTTTTTATTTTTTGTATGAGATTTTATTTTTTCAGGATAATGATGGTTACTGCTGTAATAATAAGGGCAATACCGGCTGCAATAGTCAGTGAAAAAGATTCTCCGAATACAGCGATGCCTACGATAACGGCAGTTACCGGCTCCATTGCACCTAATACAGATGTCTGAGTTGCCCCAATGTGCTTGATAGCCTCTACTAAAGTCAGATTGGATACTACGGTCGGAATAATGGCCAGCATCAGCAGATTGGTCAAGGTGGAAAGGTCTGGAACTGACTGGATGTTTCCGGAGATACCCATACCTGACCAAAGTACAATTGTTCCGACTAAAAACACATAAAAAGTCAGCTTTAGTCCCTGAAGATTTTTATTTTTCCGCTGGCCTACGGCTACCAGATAAAGAGCATATCCTACAGCAGAAAGTAATACGATGATCACTCCTGCCAAACTGGCTTTACCTCCTGGCTCGGTATGCGAGAGTGCGTATACTCCTGCTATAGCCAGAAGAATAGCCGATATTCTCCATTTGGAACTTTTCTCACGGAAAAATACCATCATTACCAGAGTAGTGATGATAGGATACATAAAATGAAGGGTAGTAGCTATACCCGACGGCATGAACTTATATCCCCAAAGTAGAAAGACGGATGATATAAGGTAGAATATTGCCAGAAGTAATAATGGAGCCAAGTCTGTTTTTTCTATGTGGAACGTACTTTTTCTGGCTTTGAGCAGAATGGCCAGAGAAAGGGTTGCAAAAAGAAATCTGTACGACAGTACGTTCATAAAATCCATACCGTGTTGCATTGCAGGAATGGCGAACAGCGGGATAAGTCCGAAAGAAGCGGACGATAAAATTCCGTAAATAAATCCGTTAAGTTTGTTCATTGTATAAAATTATATAAAAAACGGTTGCAAAGGTACTTAAAAAAATGCAATGTTGCGATGTCCGGCAAAGGCTGGATTTTGGGGATAGTTGGTGAAATCTTGACCGATATGCAATGTAGCAGGAATAAAGAAGTGATGGTGGGTATCGGATTCTTTAATCGGCGTCGTTGATTGTAAAGACGACGTCGTTGGCTGTACAATTAGCGACGGCAGTTGTACAGCCAACGACGGCAGATTGAATCTGTAAATAGATTCGTGTTATAAAATGGCATTAAACAGATAGCCGGACAAGATGATGAAAAAAGCTACTGTACCGAAAAATATACCTATCAGTTTCCATGTCATTACTTTTTTTAGTAAAGTTGCTTCCGGCAGCGACAGGCCTACTACTGCCATCATGAATGCAATGGCCGTACCGATAGGAATGCCTTTGGCTACAAAAACTTCGACTACAGGTACGATACTGGCTGCATTGGCATACATCGGGACAGCCAGAATCACAGAAAGAGGTACGGCATACCAATTGTCTTTCGACATGTATTGTTCGAAAAATCCTTCCGGTACAAAGCCGTGCATGAAAGCACCGATACCAATACCTATCAGGATGTAGACAAGTACTCCGCTTACTATTTTCCATGCATCACGGATGATGGTGGGGAGTCGTTTTATAAAAGTAGTATGGTCTTTTTCCCATTCTCCGGTCTGAGCGGATGAGTTGGCCTGGATTTGTTTCACCCATTCGGTAAGGTAGGGAGTAAGTTGCATACGCCCAAGTACAAAGCCTCCTATCACACCCAGCAGAATACCGCTGATGACATAAATAAGCGTTACCTTTAGTCCGAAAGAGCCAAGAAACATGGCTACTGCAACCTCATTTACCAGTGGTGAAGTAATGAGAAAGGCGAAGGTAACTCCTAATGGGATACCGCCTTTGACAAACCCGATGAACAGCGGGATGGAAGAGCAGGAACAAAACGGTGTGATGGCTCCGAATAGTGAAGCCAACAGGTATTGCAATCCATACATCTTGTGGGTAATCAGGTAGTTTCTTAAGCGCTCTATCGGAAAATAGGCGTTGATGATTCCCATCAGAATGCTGATGAAAAACAGCAGAATAAGAATTTTGATGGTATCGTAAAAGAAAAAGTTTACGGCCGCTCCGACAGAGGTATTGGCATTCAGACCGAATATTCCGTAAACAAGCCAGTCTGCAAAATCTTGTATCATGTTTGTTATAATTTAATTCGTTGATATACGAACAATAATCCGACAATAAAAGCGGCAGACTCACAATGATGTGCTTGTTACTGCCGCCTGTAGTTAAACAATTCAGCTTATCAGAGACCCAAGAGTTTCTTTACATCGCTTTCTGTAGGAACTTGTCCTTTTATCTTTACCATTTCGTCGACAACTACGGCAGGAGTTGTCATGATGTTGTAGTTCATTATCTCCATGATGTCGTCTACCTTGGTCAGTTTCACATCCAGATTGTTTTCTTTGATTACCTTTTCAATCACGTTGTAGGTCGACTTGCATTTTGCACAGCCTGGTCCCAATACTTTTATTTCCATATTTGTAAAATTTATATTAGTTATTCATTCTGTTTATAGATACATCATCCAGCAATAGTATATGCCTACGAGGAGGAATAGGATACCGACAATGTGTTTCATCCACTTCTGTATTTTTTGCATCTTTCCGTAAAAGTTGCCCATTTTTTGCACACTGAATGCCAGTATCCATGCAACGGCAAGCACCGGTATGGAAGTAGCAATAGCAAAGATGACAGGCAGCAGATAGCCGGCTGTAGCTGTGGCAGACATGGGTATCAGCATGCCGAAATAAAATACACCGCTTGTAGGGCAGAAAGCCATGGCAAAGAGTATACCTATCAGCAGGGCACCCCATCCGCCTTTTTTAGCAAGTCCTTCTGCATTCCCTTTAAATCCGAACTGAGGAAGATTTATTCTGTCGCCCAGGAGCATAAATAAGCCTATGACAAGTAACAGCGGACCGAGGAGGAGTTCTCCCCATGTACCGATGGTCTTTTGGATACCAAACATGCTTGCTCCCTCTTTCAGAACCAGTATCAGTATCACTCCCAGCAGGGTGTACGAAAGGATTCGTCCTAAGGTATAAAGCAGTCCGTTGCGGAAGATGCGTTTTCTGTCTTCGATGTCTTTGCCGATGAATCCGATTGCAGCAATGTTGGTTGCCAGCGGACATGGAGAAAGGGCAGTGAGCAATCCAAGCAGAAATGCAGTCAGGGCAGGAGTGGAACTATTGTCCAGTAGTGTCTGTAACCAATCCATACACGTCTTTTATTTTAGCATATTTTGGACTGTTTTTACTATTTCGCTTTTGAATGTATCCGGCGATTTACGGGCATTTCCAAAAGCGAATTTGGTCATGTTTTCATCACTCTCCTGTCCGTCTTTATATTTTACGATGAACAATGACGACCAGGTGACTTGGTATTTTTCCGCTATCTTCTCATTTTCCTTTTTGCTGATATCGATACTTTTGAATATTACATTTCCTTTTTTCATCTGTTCGGAGAAATTGGCCTCCATCGCTTCTCGAGTATTGCTTTCGATAGCCATACAGGTAGCGCAGCGCTGTTTGCCGTGAAAATACAATACTTCTACACGGTCTTGAGTAGTTGCATGCTGGTTGCCGGAGGAAGCTTCTTGTTGGCTTTGAATTCCAGTTTCATTCTTTGAATTAGAATTCAGGCTGCATGATGCTGCCATCAGACATACAGACATAAGAAATAAAATCCTTTTCATAGTTCTTCAATATTTTATTATTAGTAATTCGCAAAACAACGAACAATGTGGGTAAAAAAAGAGTTTGCTTATTTACAGCAACTCTCTTTTTTGCATATTGGTTGTCCAAAGAAACCTGCAAACATCTTTTGGGCGGTTTCCCAGTTTTCCTTGTTGATACAATATCTTACTTTGGGGGCTTCAATCTCTCCTTGAATAAGTCCTGCATCCTTCAACTCTTTCAAATGCTGTGATACGGTAGCTTTGGCAATAGGCAGTTCTTCATGGATATCTCCAAAAAAACAACATTCCTGCTCTGCCAGAAACTGAAGTATGGCTATGCGTGCAGGATGCCCCATCGCTTTGGCAAAACGGGCTATCTTTTCCTGCTCATCCGAATAGTTCTTTTTACTCATATCAATGTTTTGTTTGTTGTTCGCAAAATTACGAATATGTTTGATTTGTGCAAAATAAATTGTAGTTTTTCTGTTTTCTGGTGCAAGGATAAAGAATGCTTTTTCTTGAGTATTTGATGAATAACAGTTTCTCGGTCTTTCTATTTATCACTTTTATCGTTATCTTTGTATATATAATTATTGTTTAAAAGGAAATGTTATGACACTAATAGATGGAAAAGCTGTTTCTGAACAAGTGAAACAAGAAATTGCAGCAGAAGTCGCTGCTATGGTTGAGGCAGGACAGAAACGTCCTCATCTGGCAGCCATTTTGGTTGGTCATGATGGTGGAAGCGAAACATATGTTGCTGCCAAGGTAAAAGCCTGTGAGGTATGTGGCTTTAAATCGACTCTGATTCGTTATGAAGAAGATGTTACAGAAGAAGAGTTATTGGCTAAAGTACGGGAACTGAATGCCGATGCCGATGTCGATGGGTTTATTGTACAGCTTCCTCTTCCCAAACATATATCTGAGCAAAAAGTGATTGAAACCATTGATTATCGCAAAGACGTAGACGGTTTCCATCCGATAAATGTAGGCCGTATGTCTATCGGCCTTCCTTGCTATGTATCGGCTACACCGAATGGAATCTTGGAGTTGCTTCGCCGTTATCAGATTGAAACGCAAGGTAAGAAATGTGTAGTGCTGGGACGAAGTAATATTGTAGGAAAACCGATGGCTGCACTCATGATGCAGAAAAGTTATCCGGGAGATGCTACGGTAACGGTTTGCCATAGCCGCAGTAAGGATCTGGTAAAAGAATGCCGTGAGGCGGATATTATTATAGCTGCACTGGGACAACCTAATTTTGTCAAGGCTGATATGGTGAAAGAAGGTGCGGTAGTGATTGACGTGGGTACAACACGTGTTCCGGATGCTTCTAAAAAGTCGGGATTCAAGCTTACGGGAGATGTGAAGTTTGATGAAGTGGCTCCGAAGTGTTCTTTCATCACTCCTGTTCCGGGAGGAGTAGGACCAATGACAATTGTTTCATTGATGAAGAATACCTTACTTGCAGGAAAGAAGGCTATTTACGGATAACCTTTGGCAAATGAAAAATTGGATAAATAAAATAAGTAAACGGCTGTTGTGGGTGGCTTGGCTTCTACCTGCAACAGCCGTTTCTGCGCAGACAGACAGCCTTTCGCTTTTGTTTGTAGGCGATTTGATGCAGCATAAAAGACAGATTGAAGTCGCCTCCCGCCCGGATGGGAGTTTCGATTACAGCACTTGTTTCCGTGATGTGTCTTCTGAAATCAGAAAGGCCGATTTGGCTATAGCCAACTGGGAGGTTACATTGGGAGGAAAGCCTTATACAGGTTATCCTGCTTTTAGTGCACCGGATGAATTTTTGCTTGCAGCCCGTAAGGCTGGCTTTGATGTTTTTCTGACAGCGAATAACCATTGTTTGGACAGAAGGGGTAAAGGTTTGGTGCGTACACTCGACAAGATGGATTCTCTGCGGGTATTTCATACCGGCACCTTTCGCAATCAGGCTGAACGGGAGAGGGAATATCCCTTGCTGGTAGAACGGAAAGGATTCCGGATTGTTTTTCTGAACTATACTTATGGAACCAATGGCATACCGATGAGCAGTCCGAATGTAGTGAATTATATTAACCGTTCTCAGATACGGAATGATGTTTTAAGAGCACGTCTGATGAAACCCGATGCGATTATAGCTTGTATGCACTGGGGAATAGAATATCGTTTGCTTCCGGAACAGTCGGAACGGGAGTTGGCGGAATATCTGCTCAGTTTAGGGGTAGATCATGTCATAGGCTCTCATCCTCATGTGCTGCAGCCTATTGAGGTAATAGATAACGCGAAGACACCGGAAAGACATGTGGTAGCCTATTCATTAGGGAATTTTATATCGAATATGAGTCAGCGCTATACTGATGGTGGGGCGATGCTGAAATTGGTATTGAAAAAAGTGAATGGAAAAACGCGTCTTGCAGATTGCGGATATACTTTTGTGTGGACTTCAAGACCGAATTTGAATGGTAAGAATCAGTTTTTACTGTACCCTTCGAATAGGAAAGAGCTGAATGGCTTGGAAAAAAATAAAATGTTTCTTTTCCTGCAAGATGCTCGTAATCTGTATGATAAGCATAATAAAGGAATAAAAGAATATTTTATTGAATAAAAAAAGAAGGCAAAATGTTTGCAGAATAAAAAAAAACATATACCTTTGCAATCGCTTTTCGGAAGATAGTCAACATGGTGACTATAGTTCAGTCGGTTAGAGCGTCAGATTGTGGTTCTGAATGTCGTGGGTTCGAGTCCCACTAGTCACCCTCTCTCTTCCGTAAGCCAAGTTATCAAATATGGTGACTATAGTTCAGTCGGTTAGAGCGTCAGATTGTGGTTCTGAATGTCGTGGGTTCGAGTCCCACTAGTCACCCGGCTTAATGAAAGGTTCTCTGAAATACAGAGGACCTTTTTTATTTTTATATTTGCCGCTTCGGTTTTTCTTCATATCTTGGTGCCGGTTATAAAATCTATTTACTATGGGTTTGTTTAAGCAGAAAGTTTTATGTTTTATCTTTTTTATTGTGGAAGTGTGTGGTGGATACGGACAAAATGCTCAATTTGTAAATCCATTTATTGGAACGGGTAAGTGTAACGTATCTACTTTGTGGGGGAATTATGGAGGTACTTATCCGGGAGCTGCGGCGCCGTGGGGAATGGTTCAGTTGACTCCTGAAACCAGCATTCGTCCTTCGGAATCCGGTTATTATTATGAAGACAGTTCAATACGTTCATTTTCTTGTCTGCATCACTTGAGTGGTTTTCCTAATGGCTCTTCCGGATATTTGCATTTGGCCTTTTTGAAAGGCAGGGTGAATAAACTCGCTTCGGATTTTTCAGGACGTGCTTTTTCTCATACCAAAGAGCAGGCAATTCCCGGTTATTACGGTGTTTCTTTCACAGATGGTGACCGGGTAGAAATGACGGCATCTGTACATTCAGGTCTGTTTCGCTATAGTTCTTCTTCGGATACAACAACAGTCGTAATCTGGGGAGCCGGAAATTTAAATATTCGGGATTCTCAGACAGTAATGGGAAGCTTTATGCATTCACTGGTTCATTTTCAGACTCCTTTTTATGCTTATGAAATAAAGAACGATACGGCTTATCTCCATTTTGCGGGAAAGCATGCAGAGAGGCAACTGATGGCTGCAGTATCGGCATCTGCGTCAGGAGTGGAAAAGAGTGAAATGAATCGCGTGGTAGAGATTCCGGGATGGAGTTTTGAGCAACTCAAAGCACAGACTTATGATGCATGGAACCGGGAGTTGTCGTGTGTAGAAGTACAGTCTGATGATGTTGACGCTATTTGTCAATTTTATACAGCTTTATATCATTCTTTTCTCTATCCTAATATCGTATCCGATGCAGATGGAACTTATAAGGGCAGGCAGGTTGCTTGGGGGCGTATGTATGGTAATTTTTCTCCGTGGGATACTTTCCGCACCTTGCATCCATTGCTTTCTCTTTTGAAACCGGACAGACAAAAGGAAATGATTTGTTCGTTGATGGAAGAATATGAGAGCAACGGAATGTTTCCTCGCGCTCCTATGACAGGATTGCACTATGCCCCTCTGTTGGTAGATGCTTGTTTTAAAGATGCAGCTGATGTAGATGAACGGAAGTTGTGGGATGCTTTGATGGCGTATCAGCAAGCGGAGTTTGCCGGAGTCTTCGGAAAAGAGTATAATCAGCGTGGTTTTATAGATGCATCGTTGGAAAAAGCAGTCAGTGTAACTACCGAGTATGCTTACGATGATTGGGTATTGGGACGATTGGCAGAAAAGGTAGGAGAAGATGCAACTTCTTATTGGAAGCGTGCACGAAATTATCAAAATCTGTTTGATGTAGAAACCTGTTTCTTGTTGCCAAGGGAAAAAGATGGCTTCTTACGGAAAAGTGGTGAATTGGGCTTTCAGGAAAGCACCAAATGGACAGCCTCCTGTTTTGCTCCTCATGACGTAGCAGGACTTATTCATCTTTGGGGAGGTGATTCTTGTTTTGTGGCTTGGTTGGAACAAGCGTTTGACAAAGGTCGTATTGTTTTTGATAACGAACCGGTGTTTCATTATCCTTATCTGTTTACATGGGCTGGTCGTCCGGATCTTACCCGTCGTTATGTACATCAGATATTAAGAGAGAGTTATAGCAATACCCCCGGTGGATTGCCGGGTAATGACGATTTGGGTTCGATGTCCAGTTGGTTTGCATTTAGTGCAATGGGTATTTTTCCTGCTTGTCCAGTCTCGGATGAATATTTGCTGACTGAACCCTTGTTTGATAAGGTGCGGATTTTTCGTTCTGGAAATATAGAATTGGAGATTAAGAAAAATGATACAGCCTTTTCTTCAGACCGGTTACCATTTGTTTGCCTGGGTGGAAAACGCATATCAAGGTGGTTTGTGTCGCATCATGAATGGATGAGGGAAAAGGTGATATCTTTTGAAGAATCAGATTCTTCGGGAAAGAAGAGTGTTCAGAAACGACCGTATTCTCTTACACAAGATACTCCGGAGTTTGAAGTTTCTTCTGTACGACTGGCAGATTCCGTGATGTGTTCAGGCGGTCTTAATGCGTTTCTGTTTACGGTGAAGAATAAGGGGAGTATTGGTTCGTATTTGGCACAAACAGCTCTTGAAAATCGCTATAATGCGTCAAAGAGGATTTTATTGGAAGCAAATCAGGAGAAAACAGATACATTGACTTTTTCATTGTATAGAGAAGGCATTCATACACTTTCTTTTGCGGGTAGAGAGTATACGGTGCAGGTTTTGGATTCTGTCCGAAGAACCTCTCCTTTGCTTTGTACTTCCGTTTCCCTGCCTTCTTTGTGGAAGTCCGGTGAGCAGGTAGAAGGCCTGTTTGTTTGTAAAAATGTGTCCGGAAAGCGCGGAACATATTCAGTACCTTTGTATTTAGGTAATACGCTGGTTGAAACTAAATCTCTGATCTTGGAGCCGGGAGAAGAGCAAACGCTCTGTTTTTCTTTGTGTGTAAATAGAACCGGTATGTACAAGGTGCGGTTGTTGGATAAAGAAAAGAGGGTGAAAGTCTATTCAATGGCGCAGGAAGCATGTGTATTGGATTTGGACTATGGTAGAAGAAAAGGGCAATGTATACCCGATAATTCTGGGTTTGAAAATAACGGAACGGCTTGTGGTGATTTGCAATGGGGGACAAATTATGTACAGACAGGGGAAGGCTCTTACATTACTTTACCTGCTACGGAGAGTCTGATGGAAACAAGGGGAGGATTGACGCTGCTGACTTGGATTGCCCCTCAGGCGCCTGTTAAGCCACATACTTATGCTGATTTCTTCACGAAAGGGGATTATACGTTAATGAAAATGGAGGGGCCTCAGTCTTTGGTCTTTTTTGCCGGAGGATGGGGAAGAGGTATGTGTGAAGTTCGTGTTCCTTCCGATTGGTATACAGCCTGGCATCAAATTGCTGGTGTATGTACGGGAGATAGTTTGAAGCTTTATATTGACGGTCGTTGTGTACAGGAAATCGCCGTGTCGGGTAGATTGGAAGAAACTGAAGTTTCTTGGAATATCGGCCGGAATGCCGAGATGCCATTCAGTCGATTTTCGGATATGAAGTTTGGTAGAACACGTATTTACGGAGCGGCTTTATCTGATGATGATATTGAAGCTTTATATCATGCTGAAAAGGATTGTTTCCGGTAAAACATCTCTATGGATAAAATGTAGAAAGAGCTGATTATTATTTGAATATCCGTGAATCAGTTTTTTGCATATTCTAAATATTTTATTATATTTGCAAAAAAATATAAATAACGGTATATGAAATTACGGACAGTTGGCAGATTAGGGGTTATCCTTTCCATTATCTTATTCTGTATAGGAATAGGAGTGTATAGCTTTACCCAGTTAAGCTTGGTCGACAAGGGGAAAGATATACACCTTGCTGCTTTTGTTCCTCGTAATTGCATGGGGGTGCTGGAAACCGATAATTTCGATTATTTCATGAATGAGTTTCCACAGACGGCCTATGCCGGTCAACTGGATACTCTGCAAAGAGCGGGGCTGTTAAAATCTGTATTAGGAGGTCTTTCCCGCTATACAGACAGTCCGGCACACGACTGGTCCAATCAGGTAAACCGAATGATGATTAGTTTTCACGAGCCTGGTTCTTCACGTAATCTGGTTATCTATTTCCAAATGAACAATTCTCAGGAGGCATTTGTGAAGTCAGTTCTGCAACGGACAGGACATCCGTTTGAGGCCAGAAAGGAGAAATATCGGGGAGAAGACATCTGGGTATATCCGGTAGACAATGGAGATTTTGTTTCCGCATATATGGAAGATGGGTTATTGGCACTCAGTTATCAGAAACGATTGATAGAACAGGTGATTGACGCTTCCAAAGATCAGACTTCTTTAGATACAGATGAGTCTTTTAAAGCTATTTACAGTCCTAAATCGTCTAATTTTATGACGCTGTATACTCATTCTGCCTCTGTTCCTTTGCTGGATAAACCGGAGTCAACCCAAGTCTGGAGTGAATTTGATATCCACTTGAATAGTGAAGTGTTATATCTGAGTGGCTTTATGTATGAGCCTGATTCTTGTTTTCAGTCTTCTTTACTTCGTCTGGAACAGGTGAAGCCTTCTTATGAATCGGAAAGCATGCTCATTGTGTCCGGTCAGAGCCGGATTGATTCTTGTGTCAGTCAGATCGCTTCTATTTCCTATCATTCTCTGTTTGATGAATGTATCTCCAATCTTTCTCGCGATGCCTCTTATATGATGGTAGCCGATATGGATAAGGTAGCCGGTCAGATAGATAAGTATGCCCCTTATTTACCTTTGTTTATTAAAGATCATATTTATCTGTTCCGCTCTTTTATTCTTTCTGTACAAATCACAAAAGTGGGTAATAAGCTGTCTCACATCTTTGTCTTTACTTACAAAGAATAAAGTTACCGGAGTCTGTTTTTGTGGAAATGTGGGGCGGCCTTGAACTGGAAGTAGAAAAGAGACACCACAGTCAGCATAGCTCCAAATAAATAAGCCATCCGGAAACTGGCTATTTCGGCAATATATCCTCCAGTCAACATTCCGATTCCAAGTCCTACGTCCCATGAAGTAAGATATGTACTGGTTGCAGTTCCCCGCTGATTATTGGGAGCCAGATTGACAAATACGGTATTGTATGCCGGAAACATAACTCCAAAGCCGATACCCAATAGCAGGGAAATGAGAAAGAAGAGAATGGTGACAAACGTCTTGTTCCATTCTATCAGCCATCCGCAAGCTGTCAGACTGAAATAACACAGGCAGACTAAATATAAGCCGGCATGAATCACTTGGGTGATTTTCCCTTTGTCGACCAGGCGGCCGCTGAACAGTCGGCTGACAGCCATTCCAATAGCCATTAAAGTGAAGAAAAATCCGGTTTCGGCTGTAATCCCGATTTGCTGGGCATACATGGCTACATAGTTGGTCGTCATTCCGTAAGGAATAGAAAGCAACAGAAGACTGAGGCTGGCAGGCAGTCCTTTGATAAGTATAAACCGGTCGAGTGAAATAGGCTCTCTTTTCACCGGTGGCTTATATGGTGTCTTTACTAAACTTGCACATAGAAACCCCAATATGCATGCGCCCAGCGAATAAGAAAAGATAGTGATATAAGATACTCCTGCATTATGTAGAAACAATCCGATCATAGGACCTATAGACATTGCCAGATTGTTGGCCAGTCCGTAATACCCCAAACCTTCCCCTCTGCGTGAAGAAGGCATAATGTCGATTACTATTGTGTTGCCCCCAACAGTAACCATTCCGAAAGAAACTCCATGTACAATGCGGAAAATGATAAACAGGGTAAGTAATCCTGCTATCATGTATCCGCCAAATATCATCATAAAAATGAAGTAGGCGAACAAATACAGAGGTTTTCTGGCAAAGGTATCCAGCAGATAGCCGGAAAATGGCCGGATGCATAAGGAGGAAATGGTGTAGCAGGACAATACAAATCCAATAGCTGTATTTGAAGCTTGAAATACCTCCGACAAGTAGAAAGGAAGAATCGGTGTAAGTAGCCAGAATCCGAAGTAAAGAAGAAAGTTGGCCGCTAAAATAAAGCAGTAGCTAGGGGTAACCAAACGTTCTTTAGGCATAGCACATGCATTGAAAGTGAATAAGAAAAAGGTAAGAGTATGTCAGAAAAAGGAAACATACTCTTACCTTTGGAGTAAAATAAATATTGTGAAATAGGCTTATTAATTTGCCGCTTCGAACTCTTCCAGGAATCGAGTATCGTTTTCAGAGAACATACGCAAGTCTTTCACCTTGTATTTCAAGTTAGCAATACGTTCAACTCCCATACCGAATGCATAGCCGGTATATTCCTTGCTATCTATACCGTTAGCTTCAAGTACAGCAGGGTCTACCATACCACATCCCAGAATTTCTACCCATCCTGTATATTTACAGAACGGACAGCCTTCGCCGCCGCAGATGTCGCAGCTGATATCCATTTCGGCACTAGGTTCTGTAAATGGGAAATACGACGGACGTAGACGGATTTTAGTTTGAGGACCAAACATTTCCTGAGCAAACTGGAGCAATACTTGCTTCAAGTCGGTAAACGATACATTCTTGTCGATGTACAAACCTTCTACCTGGTGGAAGAAGCAGTGTGCGCGGTAGCTGATAGCCTCGTTACGGTATACACGTCCCGGACAGATGACGCGGATAGGAGGTTTGGAAGTTTCCATTACGCGGCTCTGTACAGACGAAGTGTGTGTACGGAGGATAATGTCCGGATGGCTTTCAATGAAGAATGTATCCTGCATATCGCGTGCCGGATGGTCTTCTGCAAAGTTCATGGAAGAGAATACATGCCAGTCGTCTTCCACTTCAGGTCCATCGGCAATAGTGAATCCCAGACGGTTGAAGATGCTGATGATTTCGTTACGTACAATACTCAGCGGATGACGTGTACCCAAATCTACAGGATAGGCTGTACGTGTAAGGTCGAGTTCTGCTGCACCGTTATCCTGGTTTTCGAAAACCTCTTTCAGTGCTGCAATGCGTTCCTGTGCACGGTTTTTCAGTTCGTTCAACTTCATACCTACTTCCTTCTTCTGTTCGGCAGGTACATTACGGAAATCGGCCATCAAGGCATTGATAGCTCCTTTTTTACTTAAGTATTTGATACGTAAAGCTTCCAACTCTTCAGCGTTGTTGGCTGTTACACCTTCTATTTCTTGAAGTAACTGCTCTATTTTTGCTAACATATTCTTTTTAAACTTTATTTTCGTAAGCGCAAAGGTAATTATTTAAACTGAAATTTTTTCTTTTCATTGGATAAAAAGAAAAACTCCTTCTTAAATTTGGTCGAATGAAAGAAAAAATAGGTACTTTTGTAGCCGATTTTTCAGAAAATAAGATGAAAAAAATAACTTTTGGATGCTGTTTGCTAGCACTTATGGCTTCTTGCGGAGGAGGTAAAAAGAATGTGGATTCCTTCGAGTCATTAACAAAAGAAATTGATTCGCTTCAACTGGGGACGGATCAGATAATGTATGCAGATACGGGGGTTGTAATAGAAGAACAGGTTCCGGTGACTGCTGATGAAAGTTTTGCCGATTTTTTCTACAATTTTGCGTCGGATGAAGAATTCCAGCGCTCACGTATTATTTTCCCAATTTCCTATTATAAAGGAAAAGAAGTAATACGATTTTCGAAACAAGATTGGAAATACGATGCATTGTTCAGTCGGCAGACCGCTTATACTGTTTTGTTCGATAATGAAGAAGAAATGGAAATGGAAAAGGATACCAGTGTACATAGTGTACAGGTAGACTGGATTTATTTGAACAAGAAAAAAGTAAAGCGATATTATTTTGAACGCGAAAATGACCGTTGGTTTCTGGAAGCCATGAACCTGGAGCTAATCGTAAGAGATGATAGCAAAGGAGAAGATTTCCTTTCTTTTTACGAACATTTTGCCAGCGATTCTGTGTTTCAGCGAGAGCGGCTGCATAAGCCCTTGCTGTTTGTGACTGCCGATCCTGAGGATGAGTTTCAGATTTTGGAAACGACTTTGGATGAGGGACAGTGGTTTGCTTTCCGTCCTCCTATGATGAAGGATAAACTGACCAATGTGCGTTACGGACAGAAAGAGACAATGGAGTCGGAAACTAAAATTGTAGAATTTAAAGGGTTCGGAAACGGTTTCAGCAATGTGCTGTATTTTGAGCGTCGTAACGGTATCTGGAAGTTGATGAAATTTGAAGACTTAAGCGATTAAAGACCCATGAAAGACTTATACAATTACTCTTTGCTTCCGCACAATACATTTGGTATGGATGTACAGGCTGCCCGTTTTGTAGAATATACATCGGTGGCCGAACTGATAGCTTTCCTGAGAGACAACAAAGAGGAGCTTTCATTTTTACTTCATATAGGTGGAGGCAGCAATCTTTTGTTCACTCAAGACTATAAGGGAGTAGTGCTGCATTCAGCCATAAAAGACTACTACATAGTAAAGGAAACTGAAACAGAAGTGGATATTTGTGTAGGAGCCGGAGTGGTATGGGATGATTTTGTGGCATATACCGTATCGAAGGGATGGTATGGCGCAGAGAATCTTTCGCATATTCCCGGTGAGGTAGGAGCATCTGCCGTGCAGAATATCGGTGCGTATGGAGTTGAGGCAAAAGACCTGATTGTAGAAGTCGATACAGTAGCAGTAGCCGATGGCAGTATCCGTCATTTTACAAACGAAGAATGCCGGTATGCCTATCGTGACAGCATTTTCAAGAAAGAGCTGAAAGGACAGTATATTGTGACACATGTCACTTATCGTCTGAGTAAACAGCCTGTATATCATTTGGAGTATGGAAACATACGTGCCGAGCTGGAAAAGGAACAAGGTGAATTAAGCCTTGAACAACTTCGCCGTGTGATTATCCGTATCCGTACAGCAAAACTGCCCGATCCTAAGGTGATGGGAAATGCAGGCAGTTTCTTTATGAATCCCGTCATTCCTGTTTCTCAGTTTGAGGAGTTGAAGCGGAGTTATTCCGATTTACCTTCTTACCCTGCTGCAGAAGGTTGGGTAAAAGTACCTGCCGGATGGCTCATAGACCGTTGTGGATGGAAAGGAAAGACGATGGGACGTGCCGGTGTACACAGCAAGCAGGCGTTGGTCCTGGTCAATTGCGGAGGAGCGACCGGATGCGAAGTAATCCGTCTCTCACAAGCCATTGTCGATTCGGTGAAAGAGAAATTTGGTATCGCCATCCATCCGGAAGTCAATTTTATTTAAAAACAGAATCAAGATGAAGATTACAATATTGGGCAGTGGAACCTCTACAGGAGTGCCTCAGGTAGGCTGTACGTGTGAAGTCTGTACCAGTACCGATCCACGGGACAATCGGTTGCGCTGTTCGGGGCTGGTAGAAACAAATGGAGTGCGTATTCTGATAGACTGTGGTCCCGACTTCCGTCAACAATGTCTTCGTCTGAAAGATTTTCAAGCCTTGCATGGAGTACTTATTTCTCATGAACACTACGATCATGTAGGGGGGCTTGATGATTTGCGTCCATTTTGCAATTATGGCGATGTGTCTGTATATGCAGAAGACTATGTTGTCGACCGCTTACAGGCTCGGATGCCTTATTGTTTTACAGAGAAATTGTATCCAGGTGTGCCTCGTATAGCCTTACAGCGTGTCTCTCCGGGAATTCCTTTTCGGGTTGAGGCTTCCGAAAGTGCTGTGGTAGAGGTGATACCTATCCGCGTGATGCACGGTAAACTTCCCATATTGGGCTATCGTATCGGGAAAATGGCCTGGATAACCGATATGCTTTCCATGCCCGAAGAGTCGTACCCGTTGTTGGAAAATTTGGATTGTTTGATTATCAATGCGCTGCGTATAGAAGAACATCCTACTCATCAGTCTTTGAAACAGGCACTTCAGCAGGTGGAAAGGATTGCACCCAAAGAAACCTATTTTATTCACATGAGCCATCATCTGGGGTTGCATCAGGCTGTAGAGGCAACCTTGCCTTCTCATGTGCATCTTACCTACGATAATCAGGTGATTTCTCTTTGATTTTAATTAGCTTTATAATCCCTTGTATAAGGTTGATTCCTTTTTTATAAGCCGTAATACGATATAATCGGCGTTGCCGTTTGTCGAGCCGACGGCGTTGGCTGTATAGCCGACATCGCCGTTTTTGTAATCGACGACGTCGGCTACAGTCTGTTTCAAGTCTCGGGCAATGTATTGTCCGTGTATTTATATGCCCGGTTTTATTTTCAGTGACTCTTTGCACAATCCGTTCAAACCACACTCGCTGCATTTGGGAGAACGGGCCGTACACACATAGCGTCCGTGCAGAATGAGCCAATGATGTGCTGTAGGAATCAGTGCTTCGGGGATGTGTTTTACCAGATGTTTTTCCGTAGCCAGCGGAGTTGTACAGGTCTTGGGAACAAGTCCGATGCGATGGCTTACACGAAACACATGCGTATCTACTGCCATGGTGGCCTTGTTGAATACCACACTCTGAATCACATTGGCTGTTTTCCGGCCCACTCCCGGCAGTTTGATGAGCTGTTCCAGTGTATCGGGCACCTCACTCTGAAAATCCTTCACAAGCATTTGTGCCATTCCCACCAGATGTTTGGCTTTGTTGTTGGGATAGCTCACGCTGCGTATATACTCGAATATAACCTCCGGTGTGCTGGCTGCCAGTGATTCGGGGGTAGGAAAATCGCGGAACAGGGGAGGGGTAATCATATTCACACGTTTGTCTGTACACTGTGCACTCAGTATTACTGCTATCAGCAGTTCAAACGGATTGCTGTAATGCAATTCGGTTTCTGCTACCGGCATAGTGGCTTGGAAATATTCTATGACTTTATTGTAAAGTTCTTGTTTTCTCATAAATTATCGGGCTTCATTTAGTAGTGATTTAGTACCATTTCTTATGCTTGAAGTAAAAATACACGGCTGTACCTACTGCCAGCATCAGTATCCAGGCAAATAAATATCCGTATTTCCATCCCAGTTCGGGCATCCACTGGAAATTCATTCCCCAGATTCCGGCCAGAAATGTCAGCGGAATGAAGATGGTCGATACAATCGTCAGCTGCTTCATGATACCATTCATACGCTGGTCGTTGTTAGACAGATAAAGGTCTACCATCGCGGAAAGTAAATCCCGGCATCCTTCCAGGGTTTGCAGTACGAATTGCAGATGGTCGTTTACGTCGTTGAAGAAAGGCCGGTTGGCTTTATGCAACAACTGGTTCTCTTCATGGAGCAACTTGCTCATTTGCTCTTTTAGAGGGAAAATACATTTTTTTATCAGGCGATAATTCTTACGGTATCGCTGTATTTCTTCTATTCCCGGTTGTGCGTCTGCGGCAGATGGAAATGGTGACAAAAACAACTCTTCCAAATCTTCCAGCTGGTCTTCCATTTCGGAGATGATGGACATAAAACTGGCCATGACACTGTTCAGAATAACACTCAAAAGGAAATCCGATTGGCGGTTGCGTATCTTTAATACATTCTTTTCCAGTGCCGTATGAATTTCGTTAAAAAAATCGGTTTCACTTTCTGTAAAAGTGAGGACAAAATCTTTTCCTTGTACAATGCAAAGTTGTTGGGGCACAAACTCCTTACTGTCGGCTGTCAGCAACTGTTTTAGGATAACCACATTATATGTATCATGTTCTTCTATCTTGGTCAGATGTTTTGAGTTCAAGATATCCTGTATTGTAAGAAAGTCGATACAGAAATGCCTGCAAATCTGATGTACCATTTCCGTATTTTGCAGTCCGTGTACCTGAATCCAGTTGATATGGTCTTCTTTGAGCGACGGAATAATCTTTTCCAGATTGTTCTCCTGAAAACTTTGCACTTCTTCTGCATTGTAGCTGCATAGGTGCAGGTGGGTAGGAGTATCACTTGCTCCTATATAGTTCAGCTTTTCGCTGAGCAGGTTGTTTTTTGTCATGGCCGGTAGGGATTTAGTCTATTCGTATAAGCGATACTTCTTTCTTATCGATGTACTTGTCGAATCGGAAACCGGGCATTCCCAGTGCAATACCGGCGTGAATTTTTCCTTCAATCCCCAGCAACTTCTGTACTTTATTTTGTCTGTCCATTCCGGCAGCACTGCATACGAATCCGGTGTAGAAGTGAGCCACTCCTTCTGCTTCAGCCATGAGAGAGGCATTCTGATACGCTAGATTACAATCCTGACATCCAAACCGGGCTTTCTTTTCTGTATAGAAGAAAATAGCAGCCGTAGCTCCTCTCAGAATACCGTCGTTTCCTTTTTCAAATTCGTCATTCAGTTGTCTGAAAACCGGTATATAGCGGTAGCCGGAAGGCATCATAGGTTTCAGTATCCATTTGACCAGCGGATTATCTACTATGTTTACAATAGACATAAAAGTACCAATAGTCAGTCGGCTGATGGCAGTCAGTACTTCGGGATTGGTTACCATCACCATTTTCACCTCCTGTGCGTTGGTTGCAGTAGGAGCACGATGGGCCGCTTCCACGATACGTTGCAACAACTCTTCGGGTATTCTTTCTTTAGAAAAAGCACGGTTGGAGCGTCTGGATTTGATAAGAAGTTCTACCTGATCGGCATTTGGAAGTTGGCTACGGTCAAAGCTATGTACCTTGTCTTCCGGAAACTCTGAATGACTGATGGAGTTGGTAGGGCAAACCGCTACACAATGTCCGCATGCGATACAACTGTCGGCACATACTTCAATCTGTTTTTCTGCATTGAGTGTGAACAGTGCAGAAGGGCAAATCCGTACACATTTCTTGCATCGGATGCAGGTCTCGTGGTTTATATGGATATTTGTCATTGCATTACGAATATAAAAGATTTCCAATTGATAATATAAGTGGTCACTCTGTAAAAGAGAGAAACTCTTTCTTGCAAAAATAGTATTTTTATTTGTATTTCGGAATATCTCTGTGAGGCTGACTTCTTGGAAAAAATACTTGAAAAGAGTTTCAATATTTTGTGATCCGGTCATCTTTTCGTATCTTTGCAGCCACAAAAAAAGAGAACATTTACATACGATGCCGTGAATAGCGGCCGTGTATTCTAGAACACCACGTAAAAAACAGGAGCGATGAAAAAAGAAAATCTCGTATCAGTACCTTTCATGGTCTTGGGTATTGTGTTTTGTGTCTGTCTGGTGGCAGCCAATTTGTTAGAGACCAAAGTTGTTCAGTTAGGTCCCATCTCTGTAACTGCGGGACTGATTGTTTTCCCTATTTCTTACATTATCAACGATTGCATAGCCGAGGTCTGGGGCTTTAGAAAGGCACGTCTTATTATCTGGATGGGCTTTCTGATGAATTTCATGGTGGTAGCCATGGGACAGATTGCCGTGGCTTTGCCTGCTGCTCCTTTTTGGGAAGGCGAAGAAGGCTTTAACTTCGTGTTCGGTATGGCTCCCCGTATTGCAGTAGCCAGTCTGACTGCATTTCTGGTAGGTTCGTTTATCAATGCTTATGTGATGAGCCGGATGAAGGTAGCTTCGCATGGCAAGAACTTTTCGGCGCGTGCCATTCTTTCGACAGTGGCTGGCGAGAGTGCCGATTCCATTATTTTCTTCCCGTTGGCATTCGGCGGGTTAATGCCAGTAAGTGAATTAGGAAAAATGATGTTGGTACAGGTTGTACTGAAAACATTGTACGAAGTGATTATCCTTCCAGTCACCATCCGTGTGGTAAACTATATCAAGCGGGTAGACGATAGTGATGTGTACGATGAGCACATTTCATACAATGTATTGAAAATTAAAGATATTTGAGACAAATGAACAACGAATCAGCTTTGGTAGTGTTTAGCGGAGGTCAAGACTCTACCACTTGCCTTTTCTGGGCAAAGAAGCATTTCAAGAAAGTATATGCCCTTAGTTTTCTGTATGGGCAAAAGCATGAAAAAGAAGTAGAACTGGCACGTGAAATTGCACGTAAGGCAGATGTGGAATTTGATGTGATGGATGTGTCTTTCATCGGACATCTGGGCAGAAACTCTCTGACGGATACCACTATCCGCATGGATGAAGAAAAGCCCGAAGGCTCTTTTCCCAATACCTTTGTGCCGGGACGCAATCTGTTTTTCCTGAGTATAGCAGCGGTATATGCCCGTGAACGGGGAATCAATCATATGGTTACAGGGGTATCGCAGACGGACTTCAGTGGGTATCCCGACTGCCGTGATGCTTTTATCAAGTCGCTTAACGTGACACTTAATCTGGCGATGGAAGAGCAGTTTGTCATTCATACGCCACTGATGTGGATTGATAAGGCACAAACTTGGGCATTAGCCGACGAATTGGGAGTACTCGACCTGATACGTCACGAAACGCTGACTTGTTACAACGGTATTCCGGGTGACGGATGCGGACACTGTCCGGCTTGTAAACTTCGCCGTGAGGGATTGGAAAAATATTTGTCAACTAAACAAAAGAATTGAAGATGGAAAGAAAAGATGAACTGACAATATTGGGTAAGACTACCGCTTACAAACAGGATTATGCTCCTGAAGTACTGGAGGCATTTGTCAACAAGCATCCGGAGAATGATTACTGGGTACGTTTCAACTGTCCGGAATTTACCAGCTTGTGTCCGATTACAGGGCAGCCGGATTTTGCCGAAATCCGTATCAGCTATCTGCCGGATATAAAGATGGTGGAAAGCAAAAGCTTGAAACTGTATCTCTTCAGTTTCCGTAATCATGGTGATTTTCATGAAGACTGTGTCAATATCATTATGAAAGACCTGATTAAACTGATGGATCCCAAGTATATTGAAGTGACTGGAATCTTTACGCCACGTGGAGGTATTTCCATTTATCCATATTGTAATTACGGTCGTCCGGGTACAAAGTACGAGGAGCTGGCAGAATACCGTATGCGTAACCACGATCTCTGATACAGGAAATATCCATAGATAAATAACTTCACTTTTTTTGTTCCGGGCAGTACGAAGAAGAAACATCGCATTTTTTGTGCATGTTTTCTCTTCTCTCCCGGAATAATTTTTATTTTATCACTACTTCTCCCTCTTTTCCTGCATATACTTCATATTGCAGCGTGAACTCTGCTGCCGTATAGAATTTTTTCCGATAGTCTGATTCTAACGAAAAGTCCTTTATGATGCGATAGCGTCCTGGTTTGAAGTGAAAACGCCCATAAGGCAAACGGTATTTCCAATTGGATATGATGTGTCCTGGAGGAAGTACAACAGCCAGATCTTCCGTTATCTTGGGATAAGAGATTTCTTTCCATTGATTGTCCTGAAAGATACTGATGGTATAATCGGTTTCGTTTCCACAAATCAAGGTCTGGTCACTGTGATTATGAATGGTGAGTAAGAGGTTTTCTTCAGACGGAATGGCTCTCATGTCTACATACAAATTGGTCAGTTCTGTACGGTCGGGGATGAGTTCGCACCGGTTCCAGTCAATTATAATACTTCGGGTGTGCGCTTCTATAGCTTTTTGTATAGAACACTGAGGTTGAGACAATGAATAAAAGGTCTTGCTTATGCTACACCGTCCAATAGGTTCGTAACCGATCTGCCGTTTAAAGTGAATCCATAGAGTGTCTTTCTCTCCGGCAGCAATAGTCACAGAGGAGGTATCGGCCTGATTTACTTTGACTGGTTTCCACTGGTTGTGTATATAGTGCATCAGTTGATAAGTCTTGTCGGTACGGACTGGTAGTACACCATTATTTTCTATTGTGAGATACGATACAGAATCGTATACCAGTTCGGCATGCAGGCGTATCTGCTCCGGTCTGATGCTGTCTGCAGTAGACATGGCCGGCTTCGTGCCAGTTGTGTCATCCTGTAATTCCTTTGATAGCAACAGGGAAAAGGTCTGTTTGCGGGGAGACTGTTTGCAGCTTGCAAACAGTATTCCCCATGCTGTAAGGATGAATAATGCGTATTTCATAAGCACAGAAATTGGATTTGTTCCTGAGACTTTATGTAAACTTATGAGTAATTACAGGCTTTTTTGAAATCTGAAGGTCAGAAATTAATGACCTTATCTATTTTCAGTATTCTGCTGCTTTCTCCATCTACCAGCTTATATTGTATCTGTCGGATCCCACCTGTCGGATTGGCATTACTGTCTCCTTCCTTATAGATGGGGAAACGCTGGCAAAATGTATTTTCCACAATGGCCATTTCATCATGTCCCATATATCCTTTGCTTACCTCATCGTTTTCCGAGATGTCTGGTAAATACACCTGACTTACAGATTTTCCATTATTTACAGAATATCCGATTAGTTTCCCGTAACTGCCGCTGCCATCCGAAGTAAGATAGACAAATAACTCCGGATAGCTGTCAATATTCAAATCACCTATTTCGGCATTGACAACTGTATATCCGGTAATATCATGATATAATGTTTCGTTGGAAACACTTAAACCGGAAGGTTGGATGATAAGGCTGTCTCCTTTTGTATTGACTTTAAAGGAAATATTACTTCCGGGGTATGTCAGTTCCGTATTGAAACTTATTTCCTGTTTTACAGAATCAATACCTTCTTTGACTGTTGTGTCGGAGGCACTACTTTTCTCATTCTTGCTGAAAGAGCAGGACATCAGTAAGGCACATAATACAAATGAACTTAGTTTCTTCATAATTTTCCTGATTTTATGATCAAACAATATTTTTATTCGATATCTGCTGTTATGTTATTACATATCTGCTGGATTTCATTAATAAGTCTTGAGACGTGAAACCCGTCGCAAACAGCATGATGTACCTGGATAGAAAGAGGTATAAGATATTTATCATCTTGTCGGAAATACTTTCCATAAGTAAAAATAGGCAATAAATAGCTTCCATCCGCAAAGATATTCAGATTGAAACCGGTAAATGTAGCCCATGGCAGTGAAGAGATGGGAAAGGTGTTGGCAGGTATGCCAGGCTTAGCATCTATATCGTAATTTGCGCCAAACATTTCGATATCCCGTTCATAGCTGGAAAGGAAAGCCATGAGATTGTCATTCCATTCTGTCCACAGATTGGAAAAGGTTTCATTTTCCTTATGGAACACTGTATAACATGGCAATAAGGTATCCCATACCCCCAGTTCCCCTTTGTCATTAATAGCGGTTCGGAATTCTTCGTGATTGTTTACTGCTTTTGTTAATGCATAAATCAGAAGAGGGTAGAGTTTGGTATGATGCTTGTTTTTGAATGTTATAACCTTGGAGATATCTATGTTTACGGTAATGCTATATGTACAGCGTATCTGATTGAAATAATGATCAAAATAGGGTTTTCTCTTCCAAGTGTCTTTCTCTATAAGTTTAAACATAAGAATTTTTCTTTTATAAATGTGGTGACTTTAGGATCATGAAAATGTTTTTCATGGTTTAGCATTTAGTTCAGCGTATTCAGCTTGTATTTCAGGGAAATCATGAAATATCCTTGCAGCTGTTTTTCGTATTTTTCGCTGAAAGCAGTTGCAGAGGCATATCGCTGGAAGTCTTTTTTCTGACTCAAAATATCGGCCCAGTAAAAAGAAAGTTCTGCGCGTTTTTCTTTCAAGAACTTATAAATCAGCTTCATGTTCCAAAGCAGCTCATTTTCGCTGTCTCCTTCTATACCTGTACCACTGCGTATGTTGTAAGCTGCATCGGTATCAAATTGTATGTGCCAGGGCAGATTGATAGAGATGTATGAGTTGACAGTATACATACGCGTATAAGTATTGCTTTGGTTCAACAGGTTTTTAGACTGTTGGAAATTCCAGTTGCCGGATAAATCAATGTTTCCCCATTTGGGAAGATAAGAAAAATGAATCTGGCTATGAATACCCGATGCATGGGTTACACTTTGTTTCATATCTCTGTTGCCTTCTTCATTGATTAAACTGGTGTGGCGATTGAAATTTCCTCCTCCGTTGACGAAAAATCGGAACGATTTAATCTTCTTGTCATAGCTGGCATTACCGCTTATGTTCCAGTTGCCGTTGATATTGACTGGAAAAGTTTCTCTGATTCCCGTTTCCGGATTGTAAAGAGTAGCCCGTGTGATACTGTTGAACTGCTGAGAAGCCATAAGTGAGACCATAATTCCTTTTTTGAAATTATTGAACATCACATTAAGCCCCTGCATATATAGCGGTCGGAGATTAGGATTGCTTTTTCTTATATATAGAGGCGAACTGTAATCAGTAGGTGCAAGCATATCTGACAATGAAGGTTGTCGTGTACCTCCGCTATAGTTTATGACAAAATAATTGTCTTCTTTCCGGTAGGTCAGATTGATTGAAGGTCTCCATTCTACCGACCATGCCATTGTATCTATTTGGCTTTGCCCGTTTTCCTGTTTTAGGGTGCGTCGTTGTGGGTACATTTGTAAAGAAGCCCGTATCCCCCAGGCTTTTCCCTGATATTGGAACTGCATGGCCAGCAGATGCTTCAGTTTTTTACTCTCGCTTTGGTTACTCAGACTATCTACAAACAGTTTTTTATAGTCTGGTGGTAACGGTTGCCCTTGTATATAGTCTTTTAAAGGCGAAAAATCATAAGTGTTTTGCTCTCCGTTTTCTTTTTCCAGTCCTATGCCATAGGAAAACTGGAGTCGGATTTTAGGACTGAATACGTGTGTATAAGCCAGTTTTATTTCCTGCTCATGGGTAGTGTGAGGAGATTCCTGATACTGGTTGCTCCGATAGACAGAGTCGTTTCCGTAGATATCGGTTACCCGGAAATAAGTTGTTTGTGCCTGTGTATACAAATAAGAATGGTTCCGGTTTTGAGACGACTGGACTGAAAGACTCAGATTGTTTCCTTTTTCATTGAGCTTGCGGGTAATACTCCCTCTCAGGAAGTAAGATAGATTTCGGTTTTCTGATTGATTATCTTGTCTGTTTTCGTTGATACGACTCTCCTTTTTTATCTTTTCTATATGGTTAAATGGATGTACCAGATCTACTTGGGGATTTTCTGTAAATGTGGCATTTCTTCCCATACTTTCACTGCGGTTTTTCCCATAGTTGAGGTTTCCGCTTAGGGTAACAGTTGTCTTTTCATTGATATTCCATCTTACATCGGCTCCTCCCTGAATATTATGGTTACGGCTTCTGCTTTGAGAAGACGCTATGCCGTACTGTGTGCTGTTTGTAAGATATTGTTCGCTATACGAAGACGATTCACCTCCATCCCGTCCATTCGAATAGTTGATATTGCCGGAAACCTGTAAATCTTTGCTGAAGCTCTTGCTGATATTGCCACCGATATTGTTTGATATATTTCCTTTGTAAGGAGTATTATGAAAGCGGTTGGTTGAATTTCCTATCAGACTGAGATTGTCTCCTTTGTCTGTAAACCGGAAGAGCTGTCCGTTAATATCTTTTTTCCTGTGAGTTCCATATCCCACCTCGGCAGTAGCCATGAGTGTATTGTTCAGTGCTTTCTTAGTCTTTAAGTCGAGCACATAATTCTTGTTATTCGATTTAATGCCTGTTGCCTTTTCTTCTTCGGAAGCTTTATCATAAACCTTCAGTTGCGAGATAAAAGAAGCCGGCAGGTTTTCAAGTGCCACCCGATTGTTTCCTTTAAAAAACTCTTTTCCGTTGACCGTTATTTCGTTGATACTATATCCGTTGTAGCTCAGTTTCTTTTCCTTGGCATCGTAACTCAGTCCCGGTATCCGTTTCACCAATGCCTCCAGATAAGCACCTTCGGGAGTAGGGAAGGCGTCAGCATTGAATACGGTAGTATCTCCTTTTTGCTCCGACGGTTGTAGGGGAGCCGTAACTACGACTTCTTTCAGATGAATGCTGGCATTCTTCATTTTAATAGTACCTACATTATATGTATCCTTGTTGCCTGGCAGTGTATAGAATTTCGATTCACAGCCCATATACGAGGCTTTCAGTAAATAAGTTTGTTGAGGCTTTCGGGTAAAATACAGCTGAAACTTCCCTTGTTCGTTGGTTACTCCACCTTTAATGAATGTTGAATCCGGTAAGAGAAGCACTGATATACTGGCATAAGGCAATGGATTATGACTCTCTTCTCCTCCCGATAAAATGACTTGTCCGGTGAGGGTTTGTTTCTGAGCCCATGAGGTATATGACATGAATAGAGCCAGAAGAAGGGTAATAATCCATTTTAATCTTTCCATACGTTGTTTCTACATTCGCAAATGTACTAAAAGATTTGAAGACATAAATGTAAATATTGTCTTATCTTTTGATAAAGTTGGCAGAGCAGGCAGCCAAAATGGCAGTCTTTGTCTGATAAAATCTTTTATTTCGTTTTGGCACGCCATTTGTTTAAAGATAGGCGTGACGCTTCGGTGCACAAAGCAATTAACTAAATGTTGAATAAAAATAAAAATAGATACAATTATGGGAAAGATTATTGGTATAGACTTAGGAACAACAAACTCATGTGTAGCCGTATTCGAAGGTAACGAACCTGTAGTAATCGCTAACAGCGAAGGTAAACGTACAACTCCTTCTGTAGTAGGTTTCGTAGACGGTGGTGAACGTAAGATTGGTGACCCTGCAAAACGTCAGGCTATCACAAACCCGACTCGTACAGTTTACTCAATCAAACGTTTCATGGGTGAAACTTACGATCAGGTAGCGAAAGAAGTTTCTCGTGTACCTTATTCAGTAGTGAAAGGTGATAACAATACTCCGCGTGTAGATATCGACGGACGTTTGTATACCCCACAGGAAATCTCTGCAATGATTCTGCAGAAGATGAAAAAAACTGCTGAAGACTATTTGGGTCAGGAAGTAACAGAAGCTGTAATTACCGTTCCGGCTTATTTCTCAGACTCTCAGCGTCAGGCTACAAAAGAAGCTGGTCAGATTGCAGGTCTGGAAGTAAAACGTATTGTAAACGAACCGACTGCAGCTGCATTGGCTTACGGTGTAGACAAGTCTAACAAAGATATGAAGGTAGCTGTATTCGACCTTGGTGGTGGTACATTCGATATCTCTATCCTTGAATTTGGTGGTGGTGTATTCGAAGTATTGTCTACTAACGGTGATACTCACCTGGGTGGTGATGACTTCGACCAGGTAATCATCGACTGGTTGGTACAGGAATTCAAGAACGATGAAGGTGCAGATCTGACAACAGATCCGATGGCTATGCAGCGTTTGAAAGAAGCTGCTGAAAAAGCTAAGATCGAATTGTCTTCTTCAACTTCTACAGAAATCAACTTGCCGTACATCATGCCGGTAGCTGGTGTGCCTAAGCACTTGGTTAAGACTTTGACTCGTGCTAAATTCGAAGCTTTGGCTCACAACTTGATTCAGGCTTGTCTTGAACCTTGTAAGAAAGCTATGAGTGATGCAGGTTTGAACAATGCAGATATCGATGAAGTAATCTTGGTAGGTGGTTCATCACGTATCCCGGCTGTTCAGAAGTTGGTTGAAGATTTCTTCGGAAAAGTACCTTCTAAGGGTGTAAATCCGGACGAAGTGGTAGCTGTAGGTGCTGCTGTTCAGGGTGCCGTTTTGACAGACGAAATCAAGGGTGTAGTTCTTTTGGACGTAACTCCGCTGTCAATGGGTATCGAAACAATGGGTGGTGTGATGACAAAATTGATTGATGCCAACACTACTATTCCTTGCAAGAAGAGCGAAGTGTTCTCTACTGCTGCTGATAACCAGACAGAAGTTACTATCCATGTATTGCAGGGTGAACGTCCGATGGCAGCACAGAACAAATCTATCGGTCAGTTTAATTTGACAGGTATTGCTCCGGCTCGTCGTGGTGTTCCTCAGATTGAAGTAACATTCGATATCGATGCAAACGGTATCTTGAAAGTATCTGCAAAAGATAAGGCTACAGGTAAGGAACAGGCTATCCGTATCGAAGCTTCATCTGGTTTGAGCAAAGACGAAATCGAACGTATGAAGGCAGAAGCTGAAGCAAATGCAGAAGCTGATAAGAAAGAAAAAGAACGTATCGATAAATTGAACCAGGCAGACAGTTTGATTTTCTCTACAGAAAATCAGTTGAAAGATCTTGGCGACAAGTTGCCGGCTGATAAGAAAGCTCCAATTGAAGCTGCTCTTCAGAAACTGAAAGATGCTCACAAAGCTCAGGATTTGGCTGGTATCGACGCTGCAAGCGCAGAATTGCAGAGCGCATTCCAGGCTGCAAGTGCTGAAATGTATGCTCAGACAGGTGCACAGGGCGGTGCTCAGGCTGGTCCTAACGCAGGTCAGGCAAACAACGGTGCTCAGAATGATAAGAGTGATGTTCAAGATGCTGACTTTGAGGAAGTCAAGTAAGAATAGAACTAATAAGTTAATTGAAATGAGGTATAATTTTCATGGTTATGCCTCATTTTTTTTATTTATAAAATTATGAGCAAGGAATTTCAAAGAAAATCAAAAGAGGATAAACCAGTAGTGGCAATATGTTATGACTTTGATAAAACTTTGTCACCTGATGATATGCAAGCTCAAGGATATATCCAGTCGGTAGGGTATGAAGTCAAGTCTTTTTGGCAAGAGTCTAATGGGTTAGCCGAAGAAAATGACATGGATCAAAATTTGGCTTACATGTTTACAATGCTTCGGACTGCACATGGAAGATTTGTATTTAATAGAAAAGCTCTAAGGGATTATGGTGCGCAAGTACAGTTATTTCCTGGCGTTGAAACTTGGTTTAAGCGTATAAAAGAGTACGGGAAAGGTAAAGGAGTGATTGTTGAGCATTACATCATTTCATCAGGTCTGAAAGAAATGATAGAAGGGACAAAAGTTGCAAAGGATTTTGAAAAAATTTATGCCAGTTCGTTTTATTATGATAAACAAGGGGTTGCTCAATGGCCTGCACAAGTTATAAATTACACCAGTAAGACACAATTTCTTTTTAGAATAGAAAAAGGAACATTGGATGTAAATGATTCTGCTGTTAATGATTATTTTGAGCCTGAAGATATTCGTATTCCTTTTAGAAACATGATTTATATAGGTGACAGTGATACTGATATACCATGTATGAAACTTATTAATGCTAATTCTGGTCATTCAATAGGGGTTTTTAATCCGGAAACTAAGGATAAGAGAAAAGTATATAAGATGATGGAGGACAAGAGAATTAAATATTTTGCTCCAGCAGATTATACAGAAGACTCAGAATTGGATCGATTAGTAAAAGCAATTATTGATCAAACTGCTTCAAATGAAAAGCTTATGTCTTTACATTATCAAAATAAAAAAGAACAGGCAAATCAGAATGTAAATATGGTGAGTTTGGAGAATAAAGAAAAAGAGAAACTTATTATGGATTTGGAAAATAGCAATAGTTTTAAACAAACTCATTCTATAATTTTAAAACTTAAAAAAATAAAGAACTGGAGTTCAGAAGAAAAGAAGCAATTAAAGCTTATTGCAGAAAAGAATAAGCAGATTTCTTGTATAATGAAGGATAGCGATGTTTCGGAGTTTTATGATTCAATATCTTGAAATAAAATTTTGAACAGAGTCAAATAAACTCCGTATAACTATAAGCTATACGGAGCCTCTTAGCGCTTCTACCACTTTTATATCAGCAGGAAGCCATTGTACGGTGTGGAGTTGCTCTTTCAGCAGCCAC
>NZ_JBBKBS010000008.1:0-121083 GCF_037890285.1 Phocaeicola sp. HCN-40430 | reverse complement strand
CTTATAAAAACTTCAAACTGAATGTCTTTATTACTTATTCGTTTGGCAATGTAATTCGCCTGGACCCTGTATTCAGTAATGAATATTCGGATTTGGATGCTATGCCCAAAGAGTTTATCAATCGCTGGACAATTCCGGGAGATGAAAAATATACTACCGTACCTGTAATAGCAGATAGACGTATGAACAAACAGGATTCTTATCTGAATCGTGCTTACAATGCGTACAACTATTCTACAGACCGTATTGCAAAAGGAGATTTTATCCGTATGAAAGAAATATCACTTTCTTATGATTTCCCGAAACAGTGGGCAAATAGCATGAAGTTGAGTAATCTTTCATTGAAATTACAGGCTACCAACCTGTTCTTGATTTATGCAGACAGCAAGTTGAATGGTCAGGATCCGGAATTCTTTAATACTGGTGGTGTGGCTGCTCCTGTTCCCAAGCAGTTTACTTTGACATTAAGATTGGGTATTTAAGAAGAACATAAACTAAGATTAATATGAAGAAATTTAAGATATTAGGTACAGCATTGGCACTGGCTTTTTCCTTCACATCTTGTGAGGACTTCTTGGATACTGTACCAGATAACAGAACAGAACTGAATTCAGTGGACAAAGTTACCAAACTGTTGGTTTCCGCATATCCTTTATCTTACCCCATGCTGATGTGGGAGTTGGCTTCGGACAACGCAATGGATAATGGAAAAATGTATGATATAGAAACACAGACAGTGGAAGATGCTTATCTGTGGAATGATGTAAGAACAGAAACCGACGATGATTCGCCTCAAGGTTTGTGGGACCGCTGCTATATGGCTATTTCTTCTGCCAATCATGCGTTGCAGGCCATTGAACAAATGGGTGATGGAGAGGCTTGGAATGCGCAGAAAGGTGAAGCGCTTCTTTGCCGTGCATATGCACACTTCCTCCTTGCCAATACATTCTGCGAGGCTTATAATCCTCAGACAGCAGGCAGTAAATTGGGTATTCCGTATGTCACGAAACCGGAAACAGAAGTAGCTCCTCTCTATACACGTGGTACACTTCAGGAAGTATACGAAAAAATTGAAGCAGATATCCTGAAAGGTCTTCCTCTTATTGATGATAACTTGTATTCAGTACCTAAATATCATTTTAATAAGAAGGCAGCCAATGCATTTGCGGCACGTTTCTATCTGTTTTATGTACAGGAAGACAAGTCGAACTATGAAAAAGTATTGCAGTATGGAGAGCAGGTGTTAGGAAAGAGTCCTTACAATGTGCTGCGTCACTATCAGGAAGAGTTGGGTTCATTCAATAGTATCTCTAATATTGCAGATGCGTATATCAATGTGAAATCGGCTGCGAATCTGCTTATTACTCCGGTATATTCTTCATGGCCATATATCTACGGACCTTATAACTTAAGTAAGCGTTATGGTATGAGTAATACAATTACAAGAAGCGAAACTTTATGGGCTAATGGAGTATGGGGAAGTGCCGGAACCACTTTCTATAATTCATTATTTGGAAATGAGCAGAAAAGAAGTTTTGTGAAATATGGAATGTATTTTGAATATACAGACAAGGTAAATGGTATCGGTTATCGCCATGCAGTAGTAGTACCGTTTACTACCGATGAAACTTTGATGTGCTGTGCCGAAGCGTTTGTAATGAAAGCTCAGCCTGATTATGCTAAGGCTGTGGAATATATGAATTATTGGATTGATTCGCATAAAGGTGATGGTAGCTATGGCGACCCTGAGCATGTGACAGAGGAAAGTGTAGTAGAGTATTATCAAAAGATTAACTATACACCGGTACCTGTAACAGACGATTCTCAGCGTACTGTAAAGAGACAGCTGAATCCTCCTTTGGGCTTTGTGGATGATAAGCAGGAAAACTTTATGCACTGTATCCTGCAGATGCGTCGAATTGAGTTGATACATGGTGGCGAACGCTGGTTGGATATCAAGAGATATAATATTGAAATATCTCACAACAGAGATGGCTTGAGTCCGGATGTATTGAAGAAAGATGATTTGCGACGGGCTATGCAGTTGCCACAAGATGTGATAGGTGCTGGTTTGGAAGCTAATCCCAGATGACAAACTTTAAAAGATAGAGAATTATGAAAAAGTTTATATATTTATTGATGATGGCATTGGCCGCATTCGTTATTCCTTCTTGCAGTGAGGAGGAACTGAATCCGGAAAGTATATTTGATACTACTTCACCGCAGCGGAATGAGTTTGATACCTGGATTCTGAAAAATTATACCGAGCCTTTTAATATTGATTTGAAGTATCGTTTCGAGGATATTGAATCTGACTTGGACTACAATGTAGTACCGGCCAGAATAGAAAAATCTATTGCATTGGCTCAGTTGGTTAAATACTTATGGATGGATGTCTATGTAGAGATTGCAGGACATGATTTTCTGGCTAGTTACTGCCCGAAAATTATGCATTGGGTAGGTTCACCGGAGTATAATGCTTCTACAGGTTCTATGGTGCTGGGTACAGCAGAGGGAGGTATGAAAATTACTTTGTTCAATGTAAATGGCTTAGACATGGAAAACCCGAATATGGATATCCTGAATGAATGGTATTTCAAGACCATGCATCATGAATTTGCCCATATCTTGCATCAGACCAAAAACTACTCAACCGAATTCAATGAAATTACCGAAGGTCAATACACTGGAGAAGGATGGGTAAATGTAACTGATGCACAGGTACGTAAGTTGGGTTTTGTTACAGCATATGGCTCCAGTGAAGTGAATGAAGACTTTGTAGAAACTATTGCAAACTATGTGGTGAAGTCGGATGAAGAATGGCAAGCTATTCTTACAGAAGCAGGTGAAGAAGGTGCTCCACTGATTCTCCAAAAGTTGGAAATGGTGAAAGACTACTTGGCCGAATCATGGAATATTGATATTCAGGCTTTGCATGAACTGGTACAGGAACGCCAGGCTAAAGTGGCAGATATGGAATGGGGAACTCTTAATTAAATAAGGAAAGTATATGAAAAAGAGTATATATTTATTGGTCATGATTTGTTCGTTTCTTATGGCTGCTTGTAGCCCTGAAACGGATGATATATTTGGTGAAAGTTCTTCTGCAAGGATAGATAAGACCATGAAAGAAGAATTGAAAGTGCTGACCGGAGCTTCGAACGGATGGCTGCTGGAATATTTCCCACAGGCACAACAGGCTTATGGAGGATATAATATATTGCTTTCGTTTACAGAAGATGGACAGGTTACGGTAGCTGCAGATGTGGCAGCACCTACCGCTACTGCTACCAGCTTGTATAAACTGAGAGAACTCGCCGGACCAACCTTGTCGTTTGATACCTATAATGATATTCTTCATTTCTTTTCCGATCCTGCGTCGGGAGTAGGACAGACCGGTCTGGGTATGGAAGGTGACTATGATTTTACAATCATGTCGGCTACATCTGAGCAGGTTGTGCTGAAAGGAAGAAAATCGGGCAATAAGGCGGTAATGACTCCGGTACCGGAAGGTATGGCGTGGGCCGATTATTTGAAGAGTATTTCTGCTATAGAAAAAGAAATGCCTTTTAAAAACTTTACTACTACAGCTGGTAATGTGGAATTTGAAGTGTCGAAAGGTACTTACCGCACTTTGGTTTTCACCCACATGGAAGGAGATGAGGTTGTATCGGAAGAGTTGGCTTATATACAACGTCCTAACTCGATAAAATTCTATTCTTCTTTTAAACCGGGCAATGGTAAAGAGTATTCTGAACTGTTGTGTGATAAGGAAACCGGAAGTTATGTGTCTGAAGATGGCTCTTTGATTCTGGAAGGAGAAGCTACTCCGCTGAATCAGTTGCTGATAAGCGGTTCTTGGTATATGGCATATAGTAAATTGGGTAGTCAGCCTCAATTGTATTTCGACAAGATTAAAGAGAATTATGAAACTAATCCAAATGTGGCTGGAGAAAAATTGTATTACTGGTTGCTTGGTTCTTATAAAGGTGGAAAATTCGGTGTTTATTTCGGAAGTGCAGTGATGGCGTCTGGAACAGTATATGCCGGTGGATTATATTACGATTATCAGTTGTCTGGTGAGGATGAAATTGTAATGAAATTTGCGATGGATGGTGACAGTAACGGTATATTCTATCACAATAAATGTGGATTTAATTATGGTCTGGTACCATTTGGTTACAGTACAACTAAGACATTCAAACTTACTGCTGATAATCCATATACTCCTACAGAAATTACTTTGACAGAAGTTGGTAACCCGGATAATGTGATGACATTGTCTTCTACTCCGGTTAACTTCCCGTTTGATAACTAATAGAAGATAATTTTCTCTCTTATATAAAGTTTACATATTGGTGCAGTCGTTTTTGTGAAAAAGCGGCTGCACACCTTTTTTATAGAATTACTAATGGATATGAATTACATATAGAACTTTTATTATGCAGAAAGTGCTTTCATCCTGCCTGTAAGAAGGATGAAAGCACTTTCTGTATAATGTAGATATGAAATTTACAGAGTAAGCAATTCAGACACTATATTTCTGTCTTTTTTCAGCTGATTAATCAGAGCATCAAGGTTAGGAAAATTTTGTTCTTTACGGATGAAGTACTGAAACTCAATACGCATCTGCTTGTGGTAGATATCGCCCGAGAAATCGAGTATATTAACCTCTATGGAGCGGTTTGTACCATTATGAACTGTAGGCCGGCAGCCGATATTGAGCATTCCTTTGTACCGTTGTCCTTCGATATAGGCATATACTGCATATACCCCTTCGGCTGGAATCAGTTTGTCGGGGCAGGAGGGAAGAAGGTTGGCGGTAGGGAATCCTAATTTACGGCCTACCTTATACCCGTTTACTACTGTACCGTCTAAATAATAGGAGTAACCTAGGTAGTGGTTGGCTTGTGTTATGTTTCCTTCTTTTAGTAAGGTACGGATTACAGAAGAGCTGATGGATATGTTTTCTTCCGTCAGAGCTTGTGCCTGAACTACCTTGATGTGTAATTCTTCACCATAGCGGCAATAGTCTTTAAAACCTTCGCTTCGGTTGTGACCAAAACGATGATCATAGCCTATTACCAGGGTACGTACGTTGTATTGCTGGTGAAGAAACTGCATGAATTCGCGTGCAGTAAGGCAAGAGAGTTCATGGGTAAAAGGCAGCATGATGCAATAATCTCCGGGAAGTGACTGTATAAGGCTTGTCTTTTGTGGAAGACAAGATAGTAGTTGAGGCTGATAGTCACTTTGCATTACCTGGCGTGGATGAACCGGAAACGTTATCAGCGCCGTAGACAGGCCTTCTTGCCGGGCTACTTCGGTTACCTGTTGGAGCAAGTACTGATGGCCGCGGTGTACACCGTCGAAACAGCCGATAGTGGCTGCACATGGAGGAAAAGAGAAGGACTGTATGGCGTCTGTGATAATTTGCATTGTACTGTTATTATTCGAATATTTTGTTTAAATCTGTTCCGGGTATATAATGAACTGCATGTATGCCTACTGAAGCTGCAGCCTGACAGTTTATTTCTGCATCATCAATAAAAAGAGTTTCTTCGGCAGACAATCCGGCTTCGTGCAGTGCTGTACGGAAGATGGCAGGATCGGGTTTTGCCAGTCCCATACGGAATGATAGGAAAATCTGTTTGAAACAGTCTTTAAGGTCTTTCCCTTGATATTGAAATGCATAGGCTGAACCATGTTCCCAATGCAGTTCGTTGGTATTGCTGAGCAGGTAAAGATTATAACGGGAATGCAGACTCTGTAACAGTTCCAGCTTTTCTTGAGGAATAGTTAGCAGTTCGCTGTTCCAAATGCGGTCTATTTCAGCATCTGGTAACTCTGCTCCTGTGAGCCGGCAGATTTCTCTACGGAAAGCGGGAGTATCTATCTTGCCGCATTCATAGTCTTTGAATACACCAAGTTCATTGGTTCCGTTCAGTTGTTCTTTTATGTGGGTTGCTCCGGCTTTTTCGAAAGCACGGATGCAACCTTCTACGTCGAGGTCCAGCAAAACGCCTCCCCAGTCGAAGATAATATTTCGGATGTTTGAATTCATCGTCGCATTATTTTTTGGTAAGACGTTTGATACCTCTCCATAATTCACCTATCCACAACACAGCAGAAGTTGCTCCTATAATGTAGAGCCATTCTATCGCTGGAAGCGGTTCTGTCCGGAATACTTTTCCACCGAAGGTGACGATAATAATCTGACCAATCAGAATGATGCCGGCTACACTCAGCATTCCCAATGCATGGCTGGCATCGCGGAAAATAGAGTGGTTGGTTCCGAATACACTGGCATTAAACAGATTCCAGAACTGCAGCATGATAAAGATGGTAAAGAATATAGTGAGGTGATGTGTATCCATTCCTCCTGGAAGATGATTGAAATAAGCCAAAAGTCCCATTAAGACGGCAAGGAATCCCAATCCTACCCCAAAGATGTTGTTGCGCATGGCAGGAGTAATGATAAAATCGCTTCTGCGGCGTGGCTTTTCGTCCATGACATCCATGCTGGGTGAGATGGATGCCAATGCCATGGCAGCAAAAGTATCCATAATCAGGTTTACCCATAGCATTTGGGTTACAGTAAGAGGAAGTGCTGTACCGAAGAATGCACCAAACAATACGCTGAGCAAAGCTACTACGTTGATAGTAAGCTGGAACACGATAAAGCGCTGTATGTTTTTATAGAGTGATCGTCCCCACATTACAGCTGTAGCAATACTGTGGAACGAGTCGTCGAGCAAGGTAATGTCGCTGGCTTCCTTGGCAACTGACGTTCCGGTACCCATAGACAGACCTACCTGAGCATGATTGAGGGCAGGGGCATCGTTTGTACCATCACCAGTAACGGCTACGACTGCTCCTTTTTGCTGGAGCAATTGTACAAGACGCTGCTTATCCATCGGACGGGCACGGCTCATGACTTTTAAGTCGAGCACACGTTCTAATGCTTCTTCATCGGTTAGGGCTGCAAACTCGACTCCGGTTATTCGGTTACGTTCCGTATCTTCCGGTTTCCACAAACCAATCTGGCGGGCAATCTCTGTAGCTGTTCCCGGAGTATCTCCTGTTACAATCTTGATACCGATTCCGGCAGACTGGCAGCGTTTTACTGCTTCGGGAACGTCGGGACGAATCGGGTCGCTGATGGCGAAAATACCAATGAAGCTCATTCCTCCTTCGTTTACCAGTTCGGCACAATCTTCCGGTGCTCCATCGGGAATGTATTTATAAGCCACGCCTAAGGTACGCATTGCCTTGTTCTGGTAAGCCAATAGCTGTGCATTGTACTGATTGATAGCGTCAGAAGTCAGATTACATTTACTCATGACGATTTCGGGAGCTCCTTTAATATAAAGTACTCGCTTTTTCTGGATAGGAGAATCTACTAAGGTAGCCATGTACTTACGTTCGGTAGAGAATGTAAGCTGGTTGACCACTTTGGCATTTTCACGAAGCTGCATATAGTCTTGTCCTTTGCTGTTGAGCCACAACAAAAGAGCTATTTCTGTAGGGTTTCCTACACCCGAAGGTTTTTCGCCTTCGCCTTTTTCTTCCAAAAAGGCGGTTGAATTGGCTGCAATACCTTCTGCTATCAGTTCCGGCTGACTCTCGTCGAGCTGGGCTTCGTATACCTGCATCAGATTTTGTGTCAGTGTTCCGGTTTTATCTGTACAGATAACGGTAATAGCACCCATGGTTTCGCAGGCATGCATTTTGCGTACCAGGTTGTTGGTCTTCAGCATACGGCGCATGTTGAGTGCCAGACTGAGGGTAACGCTCATCGGTAATCCTTCGGGAACTGCTACAACGATTAAGGTAACTGCCATCATGAAGTATTTCAATACGATACGGGCTATTTCCAGCCATTCGTGCCATCCGGTGACTTGAGTCGTAGTCAGATAGGCATAAAGGTCTTTGGCTGTAAAAGTAAGAAAGGTAAGGGTCGCAATGGTGAAGCCTACTTTTCCTATCAGATTGGCCAGTTTGGTAAGCTGGATATTGAGTGGGGTTTGTTCTCCACTTTGTTCGGTTGCCTGGCGGGCTACTTTCCCAATTTCGGTTGCATCTCCTACTCGTTCTACTTTCATTACTCCATGTCCGTCGGTGATGGTAGTACCGCGCATAACAGTATTCGACGGATAGGTGGCTTCTTCATCGAAATGAGCTTCGTCTGTAGTCTTGTTGACCATTAATTCTCCTGTTAAACTCGATTCGTTCACCTGGAGTGATACTGCTTCTATCAGAACCCCATCAGCAGGAATTTCTTCGCCGGTATTCAATATGACAATATCGCCTACTACAATGTCTTTACGGGGAATTTCGCGTACTTTTCCGTCGCGGATAACTGTAACGGGGGTTTCTTCTCCAACCGCATTCAGCAGGTCGAACTTTTTGTTGGCATCGTATTCAAAATAGAAGCCAATTCCGGTAGCCAGAAAGATTGCAAAAAAGATACCGATGGTTTCGGCATATTCGCTTTCTATAATGGAGATGATCAGAGAAAAAAATGCTGCAACCAGCAATACCCGTATCACCGGATCCTGGAATTTCTCCAAATACAACTTCCACATGGAAGGGCGTTTGGGAGGTGTTAATAAGTTGTTGCCGTGTGCCTGACGACTTGCAAGGACTTCTTGTTCTGACAAGCCTGTAAGGTGATTTTCTTTTGACTGTTGTGACATATGCCTAATTATTAAATTATTAAGTGGAACAAAAATACAACATATATTGATAAGTCTCATCGCATTAGTTTTTTTTATTAATTTTTCCTTGCTAAATGTTGCAGGTTTCATCCTAATCCATTACTTTTGCATCAGTTTTGAAATGTTTAAAATTTCCAGGGCTTGTAGCTCAGTTGGTTAGAGCAACAGACTCATAATCTGGAGGTCCTAGGTTCAAGCCCTAGCTGGCCCACAAAGAAAAAGGTTGTAACACTGGTTGTTACAACCTTTTTTTCGTGTGCAACCTCCCGATTACAAGCTGTTGCTTTTGCCTGTTTTTATCCTCTTTTAAGGCATTTGTTTCACTATTGTTTCAGTGCTACAGAAATGGCTTTAGGAAGCAACTCTGTTTTACATGGTGATGAGAGATATAAATAAACTTTATTGATTGAGAAGGATAGGGCGTTCTTAAATGGTTGTCCTTTTCTTAAATATCCAATAATTAACCATTTATATTTGTAAGTACGCAAATAAGTACATATCTTTGTGCTATAACAAAGGAGGTTTTATGAGAACAGCCAATTACACAGATTTAAGAGCTAATTTGAAAAGCTACATTGATGCGGTTATTGACGATTATGATACTGTAGTTGTCAATCGTGGGAATGGCAAAGGAGTAGTGATGATTTCTTTGGATGAATATAACTCTCTAAAGGAAACGGAATACATCATGTCGTCACCCGATACAATGGAAGCAATACATAAAGGCGAAGAAGATATTAAGAACGGTAACTTTGTATCTCAGAATGAAGGTGAAAGCATAGAGGATTTCTTAAAACGTGTTGCATGTACAGAATAACATTATCAGAACAGGCACGAAAAGAATACCTATACTTTACCCAAAGTGGGAATAAGGCTATCTTAAATAAAATCAAAACCTTATTGGAAGATATTGCCGCACACCCATACACAGGAATAGGAAAACCAGAACCGCTTAAATATGAACTGGCAGGGAAATGGTCAAGAAGAATCAATGCAGAGCATAGAATCGTTTATTCCGTGCATGATGATATAATAGAGGTTTATATATTCTCTATGAGATACCATTATTCCAAGAAATAACAAACTGTCACATATTATTAGTATTGAAGGAAGAGGCTATTAAAATAAAATTTAGCTATCAAAAAGGTTGTCATTGGCAAAAACTATCTCGAAAGTATAACGAGATTGTCATTTTGTTCAAGATGACAAAATAATAGTCAAATTTTATTTTGATAGTCTCTTTTTTTGTGTCTACTTTTTTCGATTGCAAGTTTATCTTGTTTTCCTTCTTTCTTTTTTAACATAATTGTTTTGTTTTTGTTACATCTGTTTTATTCTTGTTACTTTCTAATTACTAATGAGTTAGTAGGATTTGGTGTGTAATGAAATTGTAATTCACCTGTAAGCCAATTATCAGCAAGATGCAATCAGCAAGAAATATGCTCGGAATATTTTTGCGACAGAAAAATAAACTGAGAAAAGAATGATTGGTACAGGTAAAATGTGTTTGACAGCCGCGGCAATGATGATAAGCGTCAGCGCTCAGGCATTTACGGTAAAAGGTGTAGTGATAGATAATGCAACCAAAGAGCCGCTTATTGGAGCTACGGTGCAGGTTGTAGGAACTTCTACAGGTGCGATTACTGATATAGATGGCCGTTTTGAAATTAAAGATATAAAAGGGAAATCGTGTACATTGCTTGTACAATATGTATCTTACAAATCACAGGAAATTGTAGTAGAAAAAGGAAATAAAGAGGAATTGGTTATTGCCTTGACATCTGATGAACAACAATTGGGGGAAGTTACAGTTGTGGCAAGAAAAAACTTGGAAAATGAAAGAGCATTGATGGTAGAACGGCAGAAGTCGAGTGTAGCCATTGAAAACATTGGTTCCAAGGAAATGAGTATTAAAGGTATCTCCAATGTAGAGGAAGGGGTGAAGAAGATTACGGGTGTATCTGTTGCTTCTGCCGGACAGATTATTGTACGCGGGTTGGGTGACCGATATAGCACGACGACATTGAATGGACTTCCTATTGCTTCTCCGAATCCGGATAATAAATTGATTCCGCTGGATTTGTTTCCAACTTCTACAGTTAAGAATATTACAGTGAGCAAAGTGTATGAGGCAAATTCATTTGCTGATTATTCTGGAGCTCATATTGATATTGGTACTAAAGAGCAGACTGGTGAGGATTTCTTCAGTGTTTCTTTCAATGTAGGTGGAAAGTTTAATACACTGGGAAAAGATATGTATCGCATGGTTCAGAATGGAACATTGTTTAAAACTCCTTCTTTGGATCAGAAACTGCGTGATATGGAATTGTTGGAGTTTGAGGAGTATGCGAAGAAAAACTCATTGTTCGGTACTACTTTTGATGTATCTAAAAAGACAGCATTACCGGAGTTTGGTGGAAATATTGGCTTTGGCAAGAATTTCGATGTAAATGGAAATCAACTTAGTTTATTGGCATCTGTAGGTATTAGTAATGAACAACAGGCTATGTTTGATTCGAGCGTACGTACATTGGAGGCTACCGGTACAACCTTGAACGACTTTAGCTATGACAGCTATTCAAATGAATTGAAAATAGCAGGACTTGGTAGTTTGGGATATCGTTTCCGTACACAAGATCAGTTGAGCTATACTTTTTTCTATGCACGTAATGCAGTGGATACTTACATGTACCGGGAAGGGTACGATTATGAAGACCATAATTTGATAGGTAGTAATAGTGTGACTCATATTTATAGTCTTCAAAATCATCAGCTCAATGGAAAACACTTTTTGGGAGAACAATGGAGCTTGAATTGGGGAGGTTCTTATAGTAAGACCGCCAGTGATGAACCCGATCGTCGTCAGATTATGTTTATACGTGAGGGTAACAGCATCAATCTTTTCAAACTTAACCGTCAGGAAACCATGCGTTATTTCGGTGTGTTGGATGAAAAGGAATGGGTAGGAAATCTGTCAGGGGAATACAAATTTGGAGCACAAAACAAACTCCAGGCAGGATTTACTTATAAGGATAAAACACGAGATTATGCTTCTACCCGTTTTTATTATAACCTGAATAAACTGAATCCTACAATAAATGGAGAGGAGGATATTTATAATCCTTCAGGCTTTTTAAATCAGGAGGCAATAGAAAATGGAGAAGTTTCTATTTCACGTTCTCAGCAACCTAAGGACAGTTATACTGCAGGAAACAAAATTTATGCAGGATATGTGTTGGCTGATATTTACCCGTTGGAAGCTTTATTGGTGAATGTGGGGGTTCGTTATGAAAGCAGTAACCAGTGGGTGGACTATGCGGATGATGGAGGAAAACGTCATCGAAGAGAGTTGAAGACAAACGATCTTTTTCCTGCAATGAATTTACGTTATCAGTTTAACAAACAGCAGAATCTTCGTTTCTCATTCTCTCGTACAGTGACTCGTCCATCATTTATTGAAATGGCTCCATTCCTTTATCAGGAATCATATGGTTCTGCACAGATTCGAGGTAATGCAGATTTGAAGAATGGTTATAATTACAATATAGATTTGCGTTACGAGTGGTTCTTTGATAATGGGGATATGTTTTCTGCTACTGCTTATTATAAACATTTGGAGAATCCGATTGAACAGATACAGACTCTGGCGGGAGGTGCAACTGTACATTCTTTCCAAAATGCCAGCAATGGTATGGCTACAGGATTGGAGGTAGAATTCCGGAAAGAACTTGTTCGCGATTTGCGTTTCGGTGCGAATGCTTCCTTTATGTATACCGACGTAAAACTGCCGGAAGGAGGAGCTTACACCAATACACAGCGTGCACTGCAAGGGGCATCACCTTATCTGGTTAATGCGGATATTACATATAGTCCGCGATTTGGAGAAGTCAAACAGTTGAGTGCTGCATTAGTATATAATTTACAAGGACCACGTATTCAGTCGGTCGGTATTTCCGGATTGGGGGATGTGAAGCAGCAGCCTGTACATACTATGAATTGGGTGACCAGCTTTAAACTGAACGAAAAAATAGCTTTTAAACTACAGGTAAATGACTTGTTGAATCAGCCTGTGATATTTAAACAGGAAGTACCGTCTACAGGAGAAAAAGTAGAGGTGGAACGATTTAAACGAGGTACTAATTTTGAAATTGGAGTAACATATAATTTATAGTTAAGGTAAAAAACGATTAAACTAAAAAACATTTTATTATGAAAAAGTATTGGAAATCTGCTGCTATGGCATTGTTTACAGGTATGGCATTGTGTACAACTTCTTGTAGTGATAATACAACTCCGTCAGGACCGGAAGAAGGTGGCCAGAATGTAATTGATAAGGATATTACTGAAAACATGACATTGAAATCAGGAGAAACATATACATTGACTGGAGGTGTTCATGTTAAACCAGGCGTAACATTGACGATTGAACCGGGAGTAACTCTTATTGCAAAGTATGATGAGGTTGTGGACTATATTTTGGTAGAACAGGGAGCAAAGATCAATGCACAAGGTACTGCGGAAAATCCTATTATAATGACTTCTGAAAAGAAGGAAGCTGGTGCGTGGGGAGGATTGCACATCTGTGGTTATGCTCATACCAATAACGGATCTGGACTTTCTGAAATTGGTAACGCTGCTTATGGTGGTTCAAATGATAATGATAATTCGGGTACATTAAAATATATCCGTTTGGAATATACAGGATATGCGTTTGATGAAGAACACGAAGCAAATGGTGTTTCTTTCTATGGAGTTGGAAATGGTACTACGGTAGAACATTTGCAGGCATATAAAGGATCGGATGATGGTTTTGAGTTCTTCGGTGGTTCTGTAAATGTGAAATATATGGTTGCTACCAGTTGTAGTGACGACTCTTTCGACTGGACAGAAGGATGGAATGGTAAAGCTCAGTTTGTTGTTGCTTATCAGGAAGCAGAAGGTAGCTTGGGATATGACTGTGACTGTTTGATGGAATGTGACAACAACGGAAATAACAATGCTGCTACTCCGGTTGCTCATCCTGTTATTGCCAATGCAACACTGATTGGAAATGGAGGTACAGAACAGGGAGTACGTTTGCGTGCAGGTACTCAGGTTGAGTTGTATAATGCGTTGATTGCAGGTAAAGGAAAACCTCTGACTGTAGAAACAAACGAAACAGAAAATGCATTGAAAGATGGTACTTCTAAATTGGAATATGTGGCTTTGGATGGGGAAGTTTCTTCAAAACAAGGTATTTATACCAATACAGATTTTACAGCTGTAGCAAGTAATTTGACTAATCAGGTATTCCAGTGGAAGAATAACTATGTAGGTACAGTTAGCGGTGGTAAAGACTTGTCAGATGATTCATTCTTTACAGCTACAGACTATAAAGGTGCCGTAAAAGAAGGTGAAGACTGGACTGCAGGATGGACCTTGTAATAAAATAAAGGACACGAGGTGTCTGTATATCAATTGTTGGCAAATATTTTTTTGATAGAAATCCCATTCATTTTTAATATACTTTCGCTGGACTCCTTTTTTCGTTGTGAAAAGCTTGGATTGCATACTGGAAAAAATGTAATATATTTCTTTTTTTGTGGAATTTTATTACATTTGTTTTTATAACCAATAAAATAAGATTATATGAAGAAATTTTTATCCACATTTGTGATTTTTGCTTGTTTATGGATTGCATTGCCTGCACAAGCTCAAGTGAAGTTTGGTTTGAAGGGCGGATTGAATATTTCTACTTTGTCTTTCTCACAGGATGTGGTGAAGGGAGATAACCGTACCGGATTTTTTGTAGGTCCGATGGTTGAATTTACCTTACCGGTTGTTGGTTTGGGATTTGATGTCGCTGCTCTGTATAACCAGGATGGGGCGAAAGCTACTGTGAATGAAGGGGGAGAGAGTTATAGCGAAAGCCAGACTTTGAAATCGATTGAAGTACCTGTTAATCTGAAATGGTCGTTTGGATTGGGAAGTACATTAGGGGCTTATGTGGCTGCCGGTCCACAGTTTGGATTTAATGTAGGTAGCGGATATTTTGCAGAGGCTTTTGATATGAAGACTTGTTATACTACATTCAATGTAGGAGCAGGTGTGAAACTAATCCGTCATATTCAGATTGGATTGAATTATAATTTTGGTATCAGTAAGCTGGCTAAGGCTGTATCTGAAGAGTATCAGGGTCCTGAATTGGATATGAAAAAGAATACTTGGCAGATCTCATTGGCTTATCTGTTCTGAGGCTTCTTGAATATATTAGGTTTTCAATAATTAAAATCCTCTCTTATGCGAATCTTTGATCGTAATAAGAGGGGATTTTGGTATTTGTTTATAGGCTAGTCTTTATTTAGTCACATGGATAAACTACTCCCCATTCTCGTCTTAGTGCGTCCATTTGATGCATGATGCGTAAGGTTTCGGAATGTGGCATATAAGGCGATTCCAGCCATCCTTTTTCGAGTGCTTCGATACAGGCATATACCTGATATTCGTATCCCGTGATTTGCTGAGGTGCATAATATATAGCAGTGGTATTATACTTGCGGTCTACGATACGTACTGATTGCGGATTATTGATGTTTTCTACTACCATAAATCCTTTATCTCCTGCAATGATTCCCTGACGGTCACTTTGTACGTGGATGCTGGCTTGGAGCGTAGCCATCTTACCGTCTTTATAGAAAAGGGTAATACTTTCTTGTGAGTCGACACCAGTTTCGGTTTTTTGACATACGCTGTGTATTTGTTCAATCTCTGTGCCAAATGCCATAGCTGCAAAGTTCAGTGTATAAACACCGATATCCAGCAAGGCACCTCCTGCCAGTTCCGGGCGGATGATGCGTTCCTTGTTGTCGATGACGTAGCTTAGGTTGGCAGATAAGGTACGGGGAGTGCCGATGACCCCCGATTGAATCAGTTCCTGTATAGTGAGGGACAGTGGCATATAGCGGGTCCAGATGGCCTCTGTGATGAATACTCCTTTTTCTTTTGCCAGTTGAAGCAATTCCTCTGCCTGGCGGGCATTGGCCGTGAATGCTTTTTCACACAACACCGGTTTGCCTTTCAGAATACACATACGTGCATTGTCGTAGTGCATGGCATGTGGGGTAGCAATGTAAATCAAATCTACTTCCGGGTCGTCTGCCAGTGCTTCGTAAGAGCCGTAAGCTTTAGTGAACAGCCAGTCGTTTGCAAACTGTTGTGCTTTGTCTATCGAACGGGAAGCAACAGCGTATCGGGCGACTCCTTTCATCCCTCCCAATGTGGCTGCCATTTTTGCTGCAATGCCTCCACAACCGATAATACCGATTTTGTATATTTTCATAAGTTGTATTGTATAATTGTTCTTTTGCAAAGCTATAAAAGTTTGATAAACGGGCAATCGGAAGTAAGTGTTTTTTGTACCTTTGTAGCATGAAGAAGTACGTGGATGTCATAGTGCCTTTACCTGTTGTCGGACAGTATACCTATTCGCTTCCGGAGGAATGGGAAAGCCGTGTGCAACCAGGCTGCCGTGTTATTGTGCAGTTTGGAAGTAAGAAATTTTATACGGCAATTGTGACTCGTGTACATGAAGAAAAGCCTGAGGGGTATGAAACCAAAGCTGTCAGTGAAGTGCTGGACACAACTCCTGTATTGTTGAGGCGCCAATATGATTTCTGGCAATGGATGGCAGATTACTATTTGTGCACACTGGGTGATGTATACAAGGCAGCGTTACCGTCGGGGTTGAAGATAGAAAGTGAAACTTTGGTTGTATATAATCCGGAGTTCGAATCGGAAGTCCCTCTTCCTCTCAAAGAACAACAGATACTTGATTTGCTCAGTAACGATCCGGAGCAGTATGTTACTCAACTGGAAAAGGCTAGTGGAATCAAATTATTACTTCCGGTTATAAAATCGTTGTTGGATAAACAGGCGATTCGTGTAAAAGAAGAATTAAAACATCATTATAAGCCTCGTACAGAAGCACGTGTAAGGCTGACGGAGCAAATGCGGACGGAGGAGGCTGTACGTCTTCAGTTCGATAAACTGACACGTGTCCCCAAACAGTTGGCTTTGTGGATGAAGTACATTGAGTTGTCCGGATGGACGCAGGATGGAACAGAATTAAAGGAAGTTTCCAAAAAGGCCCTGTTGCAGGCAGCCGGTGTTTCTCCTGCTGTATTGAATGGTCTGGTAGATAAACAGGTTCTCGAAGTATATAACCAGGAAATAGGACGGTTGACCGAAACTTCCCGTCAACTGGTGGCATTGAATCCATTGAGTGAAGCACAACAGCGTGCTTATACCGGAATACTGAATTGTTTTTGCGAGAAAAGTGTATGTCTGCTACATGGGGTAACTGCCAGTGGAAAGACCGAAATCTATATTCATCTGATAGAACAGGTTTTGAAGGCAGGAAAGCAAGTTTTGTATTTATTGCCTGAGATAGCTTTGACGACACAGATTACCGAACGTTTGCAGCGTGTGTTTGGTTCTCGTTTAGGCATTTATCATTCCAAATTCCCGGATGCCGAGCGTGTGGAAATTTGGAAGAAACAATTGTCGGAACACGATTATGATGTGATTTTGGGAGTGCGTTCATCTGTATTTTTACCTTTCCGCCGGTTAGGATTGGTCATTGTAGATGAAGAACACGAAGCAACTTATAAACAGCAGGATCCTGCTCCCCGTTATCATGCACGCAATGCAGCCATCATGCTTGCATCCATGTTTGATGCGAAAACTTTGTTGGGAACGGCTACTCCGGCTATTGAAACTTATTACAATGCCCTGAATGGAAAATACGGCCTGGTAGAGCTGAAGGAGCGTCATCAGAATATTCTTTTGCCACATGTGGAGTTAGTAGATATAAAGGAACTTGCTCGTAAGAAACGGATGACTGCTCAGTTTTCTCCTTTACTCTTGCAAAAAGTACGTGAGGCACTGGAGCAGAAAGAACAAGTCATTTTATTTCAAAATCGGAGAGGCTTTGCTCCTATGATAGAATGTCGTACATGTGCATGGGTGCCCAAGTGCAAGAACTGTGATGTCAGTCTTACTTATCATAAAGGATTAAACCAGTTGACTTGTCACTATTGTGGCTATACGGAAACCGTACCGAAATCATGTCCGGCATGTGGAGGAACGGAACTGATAAACCGGGGATTCGGAACCGAAAAGATAGAAGATGATATGAAGGTCCTGTTTCCCGATGCCCGTATTGCCCGGATGGATTTGGATACGACACGTACCCGTACTGCTTACGAAAAAATTATTGCCGATTTTGAAGAGCAGCGCACAGATATTCTGATTGGTACACAAATGGTATCGAAGGGATTGGATTTCGATAAGGTGAGTGTGGTAGGTATATTGAATGCCGATTCGATGTTGAACTATCCCGATTTTCGTTCTTATGAACGTGCTTTCCAGTTGATGGCGCAAGTAGCAGGGCGTGCCGGAAGAAAGAATAAACAAGGTCTGGTCGTGTTACAGACAAAGTCGCCGGAGTTGCCTGTCATTCATGAAGTGATGACGAATGATTATCCCAGAATGTATCAGGAGCAGATTGATGAACGGGAATTATTTCATTATCCACCTTTCTACCGCTTGGTATATGTGTATCTGAAGCACCGTAAAGAAGATGTGCTTGGACAAGCTGCCGATTTGATGGCTGCTTATCTGCGAAGCGGGCTGGGAAGTCGAGTCTTAGGACCTGACAAGCCTCCTGTATCGCGTATACAGACCTTATTTATCCGAAAAATAGTAGTCAAGGTGGAACAGACTGCTTCGATGAAAAAAGTGCGTGATTATTTAACTCAAGTACAGCGCAGCATAATGGAAGATGAACGCTTCCGCTCGCTGACGGTTTATTATGATGTAGACCCGATGTAAAATATAGTTTATGAAAAAAGTAGAATTAGATGTACATACACATACAGTAGCAAGTGGACATGCTTTCAGTACTTTGCAGGAAATGGCACAGGCTGCTGCAGAGAAAGGATTGAAAGTATTGGGTATCACAGAGCATTCGCCGGGTATTCCAGGAACGTGTAATCCTATTTATTTCCGTAATTTGCATGTAGTGCCTCGTCGGATGTATGGTATTGAATTATTATTAGGAGCAGAAATTAATATTATAGATACAAAAGGTACACTCGATTTGGATGAAAAGACCATGCAAATGCTTGATATCCGTATTGTCGGTATTCATTCGTTGTGTTACAGTCAGGGTACAAGAGAAGAAAATACGCAAGGTATGATAAATGCCATTGCTAATCCATATACTCATATTATCAGTCATCCGGGTGACGGAACAGCCCAACTCGATTTTGAACCTATCGTACTGGCTGCAAAAGAACATCGTACTTTGCTGGAAATAAACAATAGTTCATTGAAACCTTGCCGGAATAAAGCAGAGGCGAGAGGTAATAATTTAGAGATACTTCGCCTTTGTAAGAAATATGAAGTACCGGTTATTTTAGGAAGCGATGCACATATTTCTTTTGATATTGCCACTTATGACTATGTGTGGCAACTGGTGGATGAAACAGGTTTTCCGGAAGAACTGATAATGAACCTGAGTGTAGAAAAGTTTAAAGATTATCTGAATATAAAATAAGCATGAAGCGAATACTCTTTGTTTGTTTAGGAAATATCTGCCGGTCTTCATCGGCAGAGGAAATTATGCGTACATATATTAAAAGAGCCGGACTGGAGCATGAAATTGAAGTTGATTCGGCTGGTATCAGCAGCTTTCACCACGGTGAGCCGGCCGACGAGCGGATGCGGGCACATGCGGCACGGCGTGGCTATCACATTACTCATTTGTCCCGTCCGGTACGCACAGAAGATTTCTATAATTTTGACCTGATTCTTGGTATGGATGATCGCAATATCGATGCGTTGCGTGAAAAAGCACCGGATGTTGAGTCAGAACGTAAAATTCAACGAATGACTGATTATTGTCGGGTAAAGGTTGTGGATTATGTCCCCGATCCTTACTATGGCGGTGCGCAGGGATTCGAAAATGTACTCGATATTTTGGAAGATGCCTGCGAAGGCTTATTGGATGCTGTAAAACAATAGTTTTTGCATTTTAGGGCAAGCTTTTAAACAAACTGTTTATACGAAAATAAGGGTTGATTTACGTTACTTGTATCGAAGGCCGATGATACAAGTATCGTAAGCTAACGATACAAGTATCGAATGCTGATGATACAAGTCACGTTTTCGAACGTAATAACAGGGCATTTAAAACTTTATCAGACAGCATGAATTACTTTTAAATAAAAATGCCTTCATACTTTTTGATATGCTTTATTTGAAGCAAATAGAGTATGAAGGCATTTCTTTTATTTCTTAAGTTCCGGATAACTGATACGTGTGTGGTACATTGTTTTCAGTTTTTCCTTGAATACAGTTTTTACAGTGGCTATGTCTTTGAAAGTAATCGGACATTCCTTAAAATAGCCTTCTTGTACCTGACTGTCTATAATCTTGTCGACTAATGCCGAAATGCTTTCTTCTGTATATTCTGGTAAGCTGCGTGAAGCTGCTTCTACCGAGTCTGCCATCATCAGAATAGCCTGCTCTTTGGTAAACGGATTGGGACCGGGATACTGGAAAGCTGTTTTATCGACTTCTTCATCCGGGTGTTCGTTCTGATATGAAATATAAAAATATTTGGTAAGTCCAGCTCCATGATGAGTACAGATAAAGTCTTTTATAACCGTAGGAAGATTATACTTATCCGCCAGTTTCATTCCATCCGTAATATGGCTGATGACAATCTGAGCACTTTGTTTATAAGTCAATTGGTCATGAGGATTGACACCTGATTGATTCTCTGTAAAAAAGGCGGGATTGAGCATCTTACCTATATCGTGATACATAGCTCCCGTACGTACCAGTTGGCTGTTGGCTCCGATGCGGTTAGCAGCAGCAGCAGTGAGGTTAGCCAATTGTAAGGAGTGTTGGAAAGTACCGGGTGCTACTTCCGACATCTCCCTCATTAGTTTGTTGTTGATGTTGGAGAGCTCTACTAATGTTACGTTGGAAGTGAATCCGAAGGTCTTTTCCAATATAAACAGCAACGGATAAGTGAATAGAAGCAGAATTCCATTCAGGATAAAATTGATATACATATTCGTGCTGAGTTGTGCTATCGTACTGACGTGAATAAGGTCGAGTGCCAGATAAAGAATCGCATAAGACAGTGTCACGATAAAAGCACTTCGCAGAAGTTGCGACCGTTGTGATAATTCCCGAAGACTATAGATACCTGCCATACCTGCTACGGTTTGAAGTAAGATAAACTCATGCGGCGTACGCAGTACAATAGAGCATAGCAATATGGAGGTGATATGTGCCATAAAAGCGGTGCGGGAGTCGAGGAAAATACGTATAATAATCGGTATCATGGCAAAAGGAACAATATATACGTTAAGAAAAGCGTGTTCTACCATAATAAACGATATGATGGGGAAGATGACGATAATGCTGAAGAGCAGATATAGACATCTTTTCCGGCTGTAATAATCTTTGCGGAAAAGTTCCAGATAGGTAAAGAAAATACCAATGAGAATCGCTACAAACAAGATTTGTCCGAAAAGAGTAAGACGTTTCTCGGTAGTAGTCTCGCTTCGTTTGCTCCATTCTTTCTGGAGTGACTTTAAGATGTTGTAGGTTTGCTGGTTGATAATCTCTCCTCGGTCAATAATTTTTTGTCCGTTCATGACGAATCCGCTGGCCCAGGAAATGTTTGAAAGCAAATCCTGTTTGGCTGATTCCGATTTCTCTGCATCGTAAATCAAATTAGGAGCAATGTAATTGTTTAGGTTGCAGAGTTGTAACATCTGCTTATTGTAATGAATAGTATCTGACTTGATGAGTGTCTCATAAGCCTGTTTAATTGTATACAGATTGTTTATATCCCGTTGACTTGATATGTTTCTGTCCACAATCCGTATATGGAAAAAACTGTCTTTCCGCAAATTGGACAAATCATTGACACCGATTACTCCTTGTTCGTATATATCTTTCAATAGTCGTTCAATGTGATTTCTATATGTTGGATTAGGGATAATACGATAGAGAGTGCTGGCATAGTCATCTTTGAATTTTTTTATCATTTCATCACCAATCCTTTTGTCTAGTCCATAGTAAGGACGATAGGCAGCCATTACACTGTCTTGCTCGTGCTGTACTTGTTGCTCTTCTTTGTAGATTGGAAAATCGAATGAAGCCTGTAACAGTCCGTACTTCCAGGGTTTGTTAATATCAAATTGATAATTGAATTTACCTTCTCGTGGCAGGAAATAGACGAGTAGAGTTACTGTAGCCAAAAAAATGACGCATTTATATAGCAGTTCCTTGTATGAGAACTGACTTTCGGTTTGGAAACTTTTCATAATGAAGTATATTTTGGGTGCAAAATAAGAAAAAAACGGGAAAATTAGCTTAATTTTGCACTGTATTTTTAGATAGAAACCACTATGTCAGAAAGAAAAGTAAGAGTTCGTTTTGCACCCAGTCCTACCGGTGCATTGCATATCGGCGGTGTACGTACTGCCTTGTATAACTATCTGTTTGCCCGTCAGCATGGAGGAGAGCTGATTTTCCGTATTGAAGATACAGACTCAAATCGTTTCGTCCCGGGAGCAGAAGAATACATTCTCGAATCTTTTAAATGGTTAGGTATTCATTTCGATGAAGGGGTAAGTTTCGGAGGAAATTATGGTCCATACCGTCAGTCGGAGCGTCGCGATATTTATAAGAAATATGTACAGGTCTTGCTGGATAACGGAAAGGCTTACATTGCTTTCGATACTCCGGAAGAACTGGATGCAAAACGTAAGGAAATTCCAAACTTCCAGTATGACGCATCTACTCGTGGTGGAATGCGCAACTCTCTTACCATGAGTAAGGAAGAAGTGGATGCACTGATTGCAGAAGGCAAACAGTATGTAGTTCGTTTCAAGATTGAGCCAAACGAAGACGTACATGTACACGATATTATTCGCGGAGAAGTTGTGATTAATTCTTCTATTTTGGATGATAAGGTGCTGTATAAATCGGCAGATGAACTTCCTACTTATCACTTGGCTAATATTGTAGACGACCATTTGATGGAAGTCTCTCATGTAATTCGTGGAGAAGAATGGCTTCCTTCTGCACCTTTGCATGTACTGTTGTATCGTGCATTTGGCTGGGAAGATACGATGCCGGAATTCGCTCACTTGCCTTTGTTGCTGAAACCGGATGGAAACGGTAAGTTGAGTAAGCGTGATGGCGACCGTTTGGGATTCCCTGTATTCCCTCTGGAATGGCACGATCCGAAATCAGGAGAAGTTTCCTCGGGATATCGCGAATCGGGTTATCTGCCGGAGGCTGTAATCAACTTCCTTGCTTTGCTGGGATGGAATCCGGGTAATGACCAGGAGCTGATGTCCATGGATGAACTGATTAAATTGTTCGACCTTCACCGTTGTAGCAAAGCTGGTGCTAAGTTCGACTATGAAAAAGGTAAATGGTTTAATCACGAATATATCCTGATGAAGAGCGATGAAGAAATTGCCGGACTGTTTATGCCTATCTTGAAAGAACACGGAATAGAAGCTCCTATGGAAACAGTGGTTACTGTTGTAGGACTGATGAAAGGACGTGTCAGCTTCGTGAAGGAATTGTGGGAAACTTGTAAGTTCTTCTTTGTTGCTCCTGTAGAATACGATGAGAAGACCGTAAAGAAACGTTGGAAAGAAGATTCTGCAGAACGTATGTTGGAATTGGCCGATTTATTGGAATCATTAGATGATTTCTCATTGGCTCATCAGGAAGAAGTTGTGATGAAGTGGATTGAAGACAAAGGCTATCATTTGGGTAACATTATGAATGCGTTCCGTCTTACATTGGTTGGTGAAGGTAAGGGACCTCATATGTTTGATATTTCTGCTGTATTGGGAAAGGAAGAGACCGTAAGACGTATGCGCCGTGCTGTAGAGGTACTCAAATAAAAACCAAGTGTGATGATTTATAATCTGATTATATTTCTTTATGTAAGTGCAGTCCGTTTGGCTGCACTTTTCAGTGAAAAAGTATCAAAGATGGTGAAAGGACAGAAAGAGTCCTTTTCCATCTTGAAACAGCATATAGACCCCTCTGCCCGCTATTTATGGTTTCACGCTGCCTCTTTAGGTGAATTTGAGCAAGGGCGTCCTCTTATAGAAGCAATCCGGAAACAATATCCGGACTACAAGATTTTGCAGACTTTTTTTTCTCCATCAGGCTATGAAGTGAGAAAAGACTACAAAGGAGCCGATGTGGTTTGCTATCTGCCACTTGATACACCGGGAAATGTAAAGAAGTTTATCGACCTGGCACATCCGTACATGGCTTTCTTTATTAAGTATGAGTTTTGGAAAAATTATCTGGAAGAATTACATCGCCGCCAGATTCCGGTGTATAGCGTATCCTCTATCTTCCGTCCGGGACAAATCTTTTTCCGCTGGTATGGAGGATGCTATAAAGATGCCTTGAAAAGTTTTACTCATCTTTTCGTGCAAAACGAAGAGTCAGTTCGTTTGTTGAAGACAATTGGTATATCCAATACTACGATTGTGGGAGATACCCGCTTCGACCGTGTACTGGAAATCTGTAATCAAGCCAAAAATCTTCCTTTGGTAGAGCAATTCAAAGGAAATGCACTGACGCTTGTAGCAGGCAGTTCATGGGCACCGGATGAAGATATTTTTATACCTTACTTCAACAGTCATCCGGAGATGAAGCTGATAATAGCTCCTCATGTAATCAGTGAAAGCCATTTGAAAGAAATTATGGCGAAATTGAAACGCCCTGTGGTGCGTTATACTGAGGCGACAGAAGAAAATGTGAAACAGGCAGATTGCTTGATTATCGATTGTTTTGGACTTCTTTCTTCTATCTATCGTTACGGAGAAGTTTCCTATATAGGAGGAGGATTTGGCGTAAGTATTCATAATACACTGGAAGCTGCCGTTTACGGTATTCCTGTTGTTTTTGGACCTAACAATAAAAAGTTTCTCGAAGCACAAGGATTGAAACAATGCAAAGGTGGTTTTGAGATAACTGGAGCTGAAGAATTTAATGCCTTAATGGATAATTGGATAAAAGATCCTGCTTCTCTTGCTGCTTCTGGGAAAAATGCCGGAAACTATGTATCAGCCCATGCTGGTGCATTAGATAAAATCATGAAAACAGTACAGCTATAATATAGCTTTCAATATCATAGCCACAGAAACATGTTCTATTGTGTTTCTGTGGCTTTTTTAGTTTTCTATAGAAATAAATACTGATAAACTTTTTATTTATTTGTGTCTTGTCCGAAAGTTATAGCCCCCTGGGGTGTGGGCATATTATTTTCGTATAGTGCTTGTATGATTGTGGATGAAAGCATACGAAGTACTTTGCTAAGAGTTATAATATAGTAGGAGCCATATCGTTTCTTTTAAAAAAGCAATTTTCTAACACTATTTAAAGGCCTTTATGCTGGATTCTTCTAAAATAAAACTTATCTTAGCATAAACTTTAAAACTGATTCTTTTATCATGGGCAATAATAATTTTTATTGTGTAATTATGGCTGGAGGTATGGGGCGACGCTTTTGGCCTTATAGCCGTAAATCACTACCTAAACAGTTTCTTGACTTTTTCGGAACCGGACAAACGATGTTGCAGCAAACGTTTGAAAGATATAAACAGATTGTAGCGGTAGAGAATATTTATATCACTACACATCGTGATTATAAGGATTTGGTTTTGCAAATGCTTCCTGAAATAAAAGAAAATCAGTTGATTATTGAAGAAGAAAGAAGAAATACTGCTCCTTCTATTGCTTACGCTTCTCATGTAATACAGAAGATTAATCCTGATGCTACAATTGTAGTGGCACCGGCTGATCATTTGATATTAAATGTAGAACGCTTTCGGGAAGCTATTCTGAAAGGACTTGAGTTTGCTTCGCGTACGGATAAACTGATTACACTCGGTATAAAGCCGGCAAAGGCAGAAACAGGATATGGATATATACAAATCGATGAAGAGAAAGAGGGTGATTTCTTCAAGGTAAAGACCTTTATAGAAAAACCGGCAAAAGAATTTGCCGAGATTTTTGTGCAAAGCAATGAGTTCTATTGGAATTCAGGCATTTTTATCTGGCATGTGAATACCATTCTAAAAGCATTTCATGAAATGATGTCCGAAATCTGTCCACGTGTGGAGTGCGATGTACCCGACTTTACTTCTTGCCCTAATATCTCTATTGATTACAGTATCATGGAGAAGGCTAATAATGTGTATGTACAACTTTGCGATTTTGGATGGGCTGATTTAGGTACATGGGAATCGCTGTATGAAACGTCTCCTAAAGATCACGATAAGAATGTGATAATCAATAGTAATACATTACTGTACGATTGTAAAGATAATGTAGTTCTGATGCCGGAAGGTAAATTGGCTGTGATACAGGGATTGGAAGGATATTTGGTTGCAGCTCGCGATAATGTGCTTCTCATTTGTAAGAAAGATGATCATAATGCCATCCGTAAGTTTGTAAATGATGTGGAAATGAAGTTTGGAGAAAAGTTCTCCTGATTCTTTATATATAAGAAAAGACAAAGGGACTGTTTCGCAGCTTGCTGCCGGAACAGTCCCTTTGTCTTTCTAAAGTATCTTGTTATCTATTGGGTAGATTAGTATTCAAAAGTGATGCCTAAAGTGGGAAGCAATGTGCCACTTTCCTGCTTGATGTATTTCATTACATAGCGTTGTTCGGATGGAGCTGCCGAAGGATTCTCTATAGTACCTGTACTCATCAGTACGTCGGGTTGTTTCAGTTTGCTGGCAGTAATATTCTGTATGTCCAGATAGATTCCGAACATGCATTTCTTCCAGTAAAAAGTTTTATCTACGCGGACATCCAGCTGTCCGAAGAAAGGAAGGCGTTCTGTATTGTACCGGCTGTAGTCATAGTATGCTTTTCCCTGTGCATTCCATGCTTCTACAAGTGACGACTTTTCTTCATCATATGGAGTATAAGGAGCTCCTCCTATGCAGCTTGCTTTCATTCCGATACTCCATTGTTTGGGAAGACTATAGGTACCACTCACATTGAAGATGAAACGGTTATCCCATGCCGATGCAATATAGCTTTCATTTTCTTTCGACTTGAATTCACTTTTAAAGAGGGTGAGGGAAGAAGATAGGTTCAGTTTCTGGGCCACTAACCACTTGAACATCATTTCTACCCCATAGGAGCGTCCTTCTGCATCCGATCGCAGTGCTTCGTTTCCTATTACCCCGTAGTCGTTACCTTTACAGGAAAGAGGGATTCCATCGTTTATGGAGAAAGGCATATGCTTGTATTGTTTGTGAAATCCTTCTATAGACAGTTCCATTGTTTCGTTAGGATTCCAAGACAGTCCGAGACTTTTTTGTGAAACAGATATATAGTCTAGATTCTGATTAGTGTAAGCTCGTCCCTCTTTTTTAAATCCTAAAGCAGTATATGGCGGAAGTTGATAATATTGTCCCAGATGTCCACTTAAGAACAGACCTTCTGCCAGCCGATAAGAAACAGAAAGGCGTGGAGAAAGCTGCTTCCACATTTCTTTCATTTTATCACTGTAGTTATTGCCATCGGCCCGGACTCCCAGTGAAGCTGTAAACTTCTCGTCTGCCGAGGTATAATCAATTGAAGCAAATATTCCCCAGCGTAGCATATTCAGATTGGTCTTATAGTCGAACACATGAATTTGGTCTGTGAATAACTGCTGATAACTGTTCTGGTCATATTGTGAATAATTCAGTTCGGCTCCCAGATTCACTTTCCATACACTCCAGTTTGAAGTATTCTCCATTCTTATCTTGGTTTCCTGTTCTATGGAGCGGAGACGTAATGTCAGGTTGTCTTCCGAACTTTCATCATTATCCCGGTATTTCAGGTTACGGTTATTCAGATAACTGTGACTGACAGTAATGGTCTGTATATGCGGACCACCATAGTGGCGGTAGACACTTCCTAATGTAAATGTTTCCTGTTCTATTTTAGGCAAGTATCCCAATATATATTCGGCATCTTCACCTTCAATATCAAAGTTCAGTTTCATTCGGTCTATACCTCCCAGGCCTAAAACTGTCAGCTCATGGTGCGGATTGAAGCGTGTTTTTATCTTAAAGGAAGCATCTGTATAAGCCGGAAGGAGAGGTAATCCCAGAACTTTGAACAGCATTTGCAGATAGGATTGGCGTACTGATACCAGATAAGATGTTTTTTTGCCTAAATGTCCGTTCGAGGTCAGGGCTACTTCCGAAGCTCCTAATGTGGCTTTTACGGAGTTGTGTTCCATATCTCCGTCTCGCAGACTGAAGTCGAGTACAGAACTCAATGCATTTCCTCTGTTGGCCGGGAAGGCACCGCTATAAAACTCTACGCTTCGTATCAGGTCGGCATCAATCAGACCAACCGGACCTCCGGAGGCTCCTTGTGTGCTAAAATGGTTTATATTAGGTATTTCCACTCCGTCCAGATAGAAACGGTTTTCAGAGGGACCTCCACCACGGACAATTAAATCATTACGGTATCCGATGGGAGAAAAGGCTACTCCCGGATAATTCTGTACAACACGGGATATATCGCGATTAGCTCCTGGAGCTTTTTCTATTTCTCTTAGCCCGATGACGCGTAGACTTACCGGACTTTCTGCTACTCTACGGAAAGGAGAAGCGGTAATGGTTACGGCATCTAAGGTCAGTTCATCTTCCTCCATTTCTATTTGAATATGTGGGGTAATATGATTTACCCGATATTCTGGAGTAAGTACGGTTTTGTATCCCAGGCTGGAAGCTTGTAGACGGTAAATGCCGGGAGGTACCTGTTCTATAGTAAAAGTTCCTTCAGAGTCGGTAGAGGCACCGGAGTTTAGTCCTACTACCAATACATTGACAAACTCTAACGGCTCGCGTGTACGTTTGTCTATCACACTGCCTTGTATCTTGTAAGTCTGTGCTAGGGAGGGGAGCCAGGACATGAAAAGAATAAATAACAGAAGGAAGTAGTTCTTTTTCATAGTGAATCTTTTTTGCAAAGATACGAAAAAAGCCATCCCAAACGGTAAGGGACGGCTTTCATATATAGTTAAGGAGGAAAAATTATTGGGCATTATCTGTCCATGCTTGCTGAATGGCTTGAGCGATGGCTTTAAATTCTTCATCGCTCAGTTTCAGTTTCGGATTAGAGAAGATCATATCCGACTCTTTTTGTATAGGAATCAGATGAATATGAGCATGTGGAACTTCAAGTCCGATGACAGCTTCTCCTACCTTTTTGCATGGAAATGCTTTTTGGATGGCAGCTGCAACATATTTGGCAAAGACATGCATTGCTGCAAGCTCTTCATCACTCAAGTCGAAAATATAGTCGACTTCTTTTTTAGGAACTACGAGTGTGTGTCCTTTTACCAGTGGATTGATATCCAAGAATGCGTAGAAATTTTCATTCTCTGCTACCTTGTAGCTGGGAATTTCACCTGCAATGATTTTACTGAATATTGTTGCCATAATGGTATGGTATTAAAAAGGCAAGCCTGCATAAAGCAGACTTGCCTTTGTTGATTAAAATGATATACCTGTAATTTCCAAGCTAATTGTACCCTGTGGAATAGTAATTTCTGCTACATCACCCACCTTTTTACCCAAAAGGCCTTGTGCAATAGGAGTAGTAACAGAGATCTTGCCCTGTTTAAGATTTGCTTCACTTTCTGATACGATAGTATAAGCCATTTTCATGCCGGTCTTTACATTCTTCAACTCTACACGAGTCAGGATCTGTACAGTATCGGCTTTCAACTTGGAAGTATCGATGATTTTTGCGTCACCGATAGTTGCTTTCAGCTGGTTGATTTTCATTTCCAACAAGCCTTGTGCTTCTTTTGCAGCATCGTATTCTGCATTTTCCGACAAGTCTCCTTTGTCACGAGCCTCGGCAATAGCAGCTACGATTTTCGGGCGCTCTACCGATTCTAAGTGTTTTAATTCGGCAACCAGTTTCTGGTAGCCTTCTTCTGACATGTAAGCCATAATTTTCTCCTTTTTTATTTGTTATTACTAATTTTTCTATCCTATAAACAAAAAAGAATCCCGACATGTAAACAATGCCGGAACCCTTTCTTATTTTGTATCTTTGACAAAGATAGGTCTTTTTATAATATCTGTCAAGTATATAATCGAGCTATTTTAGCATGCTTTTCAACATATTATAATAATTTCTTAATTGCTTCTTCCAAATTGGTTTTTTCGCCGATTCTTACACTTAACACATTCTCACGGTTCACAAGAAAAGCGGTTGGAAGCTGTGTTACTCCATATATGTTTGCATAAGTTGAGTACGGTCCTTGTGGGTCGCGTACGCAAATCCATGGCAGATTATCGGATGCTGTTTTCCAGAAGTGTTCGTCTGTATCCAATGAAATCTGATAGATTTCCAAGCCCTGTGAAGCATATTTCTGATACAATTCGCGAAGTGTCAAATTGTGTGCTCCCGATGCCGCGTTGGCATACACTGTAAAGTCTATCAGCACGACCTTTCCTTTTAAATCGGTCAGATGTCGGATATTTCCTTTTATGTCCATAAGAGGAATATCAATGATAGAGGCCTCCTGTATTTTGTCTTCAGGAATTTCCAGAGGTTTGGCTTGTGGAGTACGGGTATTTTTCATTCCCTTGATTACCATGTTATACAGATTGCGGGAACGGTCTGCATGAGGATACATGTTGTTCAGACTGGTAGCTACAGCAGCAAAGCATTTGATGTCTTCTTTGTCGTTCAACGGGTCGAAAATCATCAGTCCGTTGAGCTGCTGGAACAGGGCAAAGTAAGAATACGGTTTGTTAGGACCGGTAAAGATGTAATTCTTCTTTACCTTTTCCTTATAGGCATTTACCATTTGTTGCAGGCTGTCCTGTACCACTCCGATAGGAAGTCCTGATTCTCCTAATTGATTGACTTTCTGCTGTAAGTCTGCTTGCAACAGGACCAGCTCTTTAATCTTTTCGTTATTTTCTGAATTCTCAATCTGATAATCGGTTGCGAATTTATTGAAGTCGGCATGAATAGTGACGGTTTCCGTAGAATCAACGGTAAAGTTGATTACCTGTTCTCCGATGCGTAAACGGTAAAAATCGGGTGATTCGGGACGTGCACCTGAAAAAGAAAATGCACCTTTGTCATTAAGTTTAACGGAGTCGATGGTTACGATACCTTCCAGACCTGTTTGTTCAAAATACAACATTTTGTCTGTAGCTTGTGCTACTTCACCTTCTACTTTAAAAGCAGGTTCGTTGTTGCAGGCAACCAGCCCTGCCGACAGCAATGCGGCTGCGATATAAGCATTTTTCTTCATTATCAGTTCTCATTATATTCGATTTGCAAAGATACGGCTTTTCATGACTTCACAAAGTTTTTACTGTTTCTTCTTGCTTTTTCCCCTCTGTTTTTGCCTTGAAAATCATCAATAAATGTATAAAAACAGATTATAAATGAAAGTTTTATCTAATTCCCTCCTTTGTTAATATATAAATGCCTATCTTTGCGCGTATTTATGATGAATTTACATTAAAACATTTTTTATGATCAATCCTATTGTTAAGACGATCGAGTTGGGTGATGGAAGAACCATTACGCTCGAAACGGGAAAGCTAGCAAAACAGGCAGATGGTGCTGTTATGCTACGCATGGGTAACACCATGTTGCTGGCTACTGTTTGTGCAGCAAAAGATGCAGTTCCCGGTACAGATTTTATGCCGCTTCAGGTGGAGTATAAAGAGAAATATTCAGCGTTCGGACGTTTTCCTGGAGGTTTTACCAAACGTGAAGGAAAAGCTTCGGATTATGAAATTCTGACTTGCCGCCTTGTAGACCGCGCATTACGTCCGTTGTTCCCGGACAACTTCCATGCAGAAGTATATGTAACAATTAATATGTATTCGGCAGACGGAGTGGATATGCCGGATGCTTTGGCTGGTCTGGCTGCTTCTGCAGCTTTGGCTGTATCAGATATTCCATTCAACGGTCCGATTTCAGAAGTTCGTGTGGCACGTATCGACGGACAGTTCGTTATCAATCCTACTTTCGAAGCATTGGAAAAAGCTGATATGGATTTGATGGTAGCTGCTACTTATGAAAATATCATGATGGTAGAAGGTGAAATGGACGAAGTTTCTGAACAAGACCTTCTCGAAGCAATGCGTTTTGCACACGAAGCGATCAAAGTACACTGTAAAGCACAGATGGAACTGATGGAAGAAGTGGGTAAGACTGTAAAACGTGAATACTGCCACGAAGAAAACGACGAAGACTTGCGTAAGGCTGTTCACGAAGCTTGTTATGCAAAAGCATACGAAGTTGCTGCTTCAGGCAATAGAAACAAACACGAACGCCAGGAGGCTTTCGACGCTATTTGTGAAGAGTTCAAGGCTCAGTTTACTGAGGAAGAGCTTGAAGAAAAAGAAGGCATGATAGACCGTTACTACCATGATGTAGAAAAAGAAGCAATGCGCCGCTGCATCTTGGACGAAGGCAAACGTCTTGACGGCCGTACTACTACAGAAATCCGTCCTATCTGGTGCGAAGTAAGTCCGCTGCCTGGTCCTCACGGATCTTCTATCTTTACACGTGGTGAAACTCAGTCTTTGAGTACTGTAACATTGGGTACTAAGTTGGACGAAAAGATTGTAGACGATGTACTCGATCAGCATAAGGAACGCTTCCTGTTGCACTATAACTTCCCTCCGTTCTCTACAGGTGAAGCAAAAGCACAGCGCGGTGTAGGTCGTCGTGAAATCGGTCACGGCCATTTGGCTTGGCGTGCGCTGAAGGGACAGATTCCTGCAGATTATCCTTATAGTGTACGTGTGGTTTCCGATATTCTGGAATCAAACGGTTCTTCTTCTATGGCTACTGTATGTGCCGGAACATTGGCACTGATGGATGCCGGTGTACCTATCAAGAACCCGGTATCTGGTATTGCAATGGGATTGATCAAGAATGCTGGAGAAGAAAAATATGCCGTATTGTCTGATATCTTGGGCGATGAAGACCACTTGGGTGATATGGACTTTAAGGTAACCGGAACAAAGAATGGTATCACTGCTACTCAGATGGATATCAAGTGCGACGGTTTGACTTATGATATTTTGGAAAAAGCATTGCTTCAGGCTAAACAAGGTCGTGAATACATCTTGGGTAAACTGACAGAATGTATTGCAGAACCTCGTGAAGACTTGAAACCACATGCTCCGCGTATCGAAACAATGACTATTCCGAAAGAATTTATCGGTGCTGTAATCGGCCCGGGCGGAAAGATCATTCAGGGTATGCAGGAAGAAACCGGTGCTACTATTACTATTGAAGAAGTAGATGGAGTAGGACGCATTGAAGTTTCTGGCAACAATAAACAGGCTATCGACGATGCAATGCGTTTGATTAAGGGTATCGTTGCAGTGCCTGAAATCGGTGAAGTATACAAAGGTAAGGTACGTTCTGTAATGCCTTACGGTGCATTTGTAGAATTCTTGCCGGGTAAAGATGGCTTGCTTCATATCTCTGAAATCGACTGGAAGCGTCTGGAAACAATCGAAGAATCTGGTCTGAAAGAAGGTGACGAAATTGATGTGAAGTTGCTGGATATCGATCCGAAGACCGGTAAATTCAAACTTTCTCATAAGGTGTTGTTACCTAAACCGGAAGGTATGAATGCGGGTGAAGGACAGCCTAAACGTGAAAGACGTCCTCAGCACAATAAAGAGCAGAAATAAACTTTGTTTATATATGTTATAGTAAAAGATTCCCTGATTCCTGTAGGATTGGGGAATCTTTTTTTATTCTTATTCTTCTGTTAGTAAATAGCATCTATAGCGATGCCATTGTTTGCAGATTATAAGCAATGTCGAACAGCTTTATTCGTTGCATCATATTTATGCAATTGGAAATAAAGACAGGTATAAAATGACACAAGGCTGTTTTCATATGAAAACAGCCTTGTGTTGTAGTATAATGCAATTTATTCTTCTACTACCTGGAAGTCTTCCTTGCCTACTCCGCAAACGGGGCATACCCAATCTTCTGGAATATCTTCGAACGAAGTTCCCGCTGCGATACCGCTTTCCGGATCACCAGTTTCAGGATCATATACCCAGTCGCATACAGTGCAAATGTACTTTTTCATAATCTATCTTTATTTTTGAGTTAATATTAATAATACTGTCTTTTCTAAAAACAAATATAGAAAGAATTTGTTTACTTTCTATCTTTTAATAAAATCTTTTTTAACTCATAAACTCCTTCCGAAGCTCCTTCCCGAATCACATTGACTTGTCTGCCGGAGTTGATTTTTACTTCTTTCGGGTCGATCAGGTACACCGGTACTCCATAAGGAACATAATTCAGTAATCCTGCGGCCGGATATACGTTGAGTGAGGTGCCGATGATAACGAAGATATCCGCCTGCTCGGTATAATGAATAGCTGTTTCAATCATAGGAACGGCTTCGCCAAACCATACTATAAACGGACGAAGCTGTGATCCATCCTCAGCCGTATCGCCCATTTTGACTTCATACTGTTCGGGATTAAGCTCTTTAATATAGTCCGGGTTATTAGGTTGGTAGCTCGAAGTGACTTTGGTCAGTTCACCATGCAGATGGACTACGTGTGTACTTCCGGCCCGTTCATGCAGATTATCTACATTCTGTGTAATGATGGTTACATTGAAATTCTGTTCCAGCTCCGCGAGTAGCTCGTGTCCCCGGTTGGGCTTTACTTCAAGCAACTGTTTACGCCGTTCGTTGTAGAAGTCTATTACCAGTTTAGGATTTGCCGCATATCCTTCGGGAGTGGCGACTTGTTCTACCGGATATCGTTCCCACAGTCCGTCGGAATCGCGGAAGGTACTGATGCCACTTTCAGCACTCATACCGGCTCCTGTTAATACAACTAAGTTTTTCATCTTTATACCTTTATTTATATAATACACAAAAATAAGAAAATTTAATCGCTTGAAGCGGCTCATATTCAAAGAAAAAAGATACCTTTGCCACGTTTGTTAAAAAGAATGATATATTAAATAAAATTCAATCATGGATAAATTCAGTTACGCCATTGGTCTGGGAATAGGCCAGAACTTACTGAGCATGGGTGCTCGCGGTATTGAAGTAAACGACTTTGCACAGGCTATCAAAGACGTATTAGAGGGAAACCAGACAGCTATCACGCATACAGAAGCTCGTGAAATTGTAAATAAGTATTTCACAGAACTGGAAGAGAAAATGAATGCGGAGAATATTGCTAAAGGAAAGGCATTCCTCGAAGAAAACAAGAAGAATCCTAATATTGTAACATTGCCAAGCGGCTTGCAGTACGAAGTAATTACTGCCGGAAACGGTAAGCAGCCTAAGGAAACAGACCGTGTACGTTGCCACTATGAAGGAACCTTGATTGACGGAACTTTGTTCGATAGTTCTATCAAGCGTGGCGAACCGGCTGTGTTTGGTGTAAATCAGGTAATAAAGGGATGGGTAGAAGCTTTGCAGCTTATGTCGGAAGGTGCAAAATGGAAACTGTATATTCCTTCTGATTTGGCGTATGGTGCACAAGGTGCCGGAGAAATGATTCCTCCTCACAGCACACTGATTTTCGAGGTTGAATTGATTGAAGTATTATAATTAAAAATATAAAAATAAAAGGTAATGAAAAAAGGTACAGTAATAATGATGCTGGCTGCAGCTGCAGGTTTGGCATCATGTAGCTCTCAGGGCCCAAAGGCAAATATGAAAAGTGATGTAGATACTTTGTCTTATATGTTGGGTATGACTAACTCTCAGGGATTGATGGACTATGCTACCGGACGTTTGGGAGTAGATTCTGCTTATGTAGCAGACTTCATCAAAGGTATCCAGCAAGGTACTACTGTAGAAGATGCTAAACAGAAAGCATATTTGGCTGGTATGCAGATTGGTTTGCAGATTAGTGGTGAAATGTTTGATGCTATCAATAATCAGGTGTTCAGAGGTGATTCTGTAAACAAATTGAACAAAGAAAACTTCTTGGCAGGTTTTATTTCTGCAGTAAAAGAAAAAGGACTTGTATCTGCTGATTCTGCAAGAATGTATGTTCAGGAACGTACAGAAGCAATCAAAGAAAAAGCATTGGCAGAAAAATATGCTGACTACAAAAAACAGAACGAAGATTTCTTGGCAGAAAACAAAGGTAAAGAAGGAGTTAAGACTACACCAAGTGGTTTGCAGTATAAGGTGATTACAGAAGGTAAGGGTGAAGTGCCTGCCGATACTTCTCGTGTAAAAGTTCACTATAAAGGAACTTTGATTGACGGTACTCAGTTCGACAGCTCTTACGACCGTAAGGAGCCTACAACTTTCCGTGCTAATCAGGTAATCAAGGGTTGGACAGAAGCTTTGACTATGATGCCTGTAGGTTCTAAATGGGAACTTTATATTCCACAGGACTTGGCATATGGTTCAAGAGAAGCTGGTAACATCAAACCTTTCTCTACATTGATTTTCGAAGTAGAATTGCTGAGCATCGAAAAGTAATTTAGCTTTAAAATATAAATAAGGAATCTGCAGACTGTTTTCGATGGTTTGCAGATTCTTTTTTATATAAAGTGATGTGTTTTGTCTTTCTGATGAAGAAAATGAGGATATTTTTATTCTTTTGGAAGAAAAAGTCCCGATTTGTTTTGCAGGAATGAAAAAAGTTCTTACCTTTGCAGCGCATTAGAGAAATGCCCAGATGGCGGAATCGGTAGACGCGCTGGTCTCAAACACCAGTGGAGTAACATCCATCCCGGTTCGACCCCGGGTCTGGGTACAAAAGAAAGGATAAGTAGTTGATGATAACGACTTATCCTTTTTTATTTTAAGAATGTTCCCATTTTGTTCCTATAGAGGTGCTTTGTGACAGATCCTTAAATTGAATTAGATACGATTAAATGTAATTGCATAATGAGTGGTAAGCTGAAGAATATATACACCTGTGCTTTTGAGAAGATAATCAAGAAACATACGGCAATTAATATAAATTCTATATTTGTATTGTGCGGAATTACTCCTTATATACAAATAGAGAAGTTCAACGACTATGTAACAGACAAAGATACATTTGACAAAGAAGGTAATCTTGATTTGTTTTCAGCAGCATGGTTCGGAACAATATTCCCCAAACTCATATCTGCAACTTCTTTTCAGATTTTGTCACATCAACAGTATGCAAGTATCAATGAATATTTGAATGAAGATTTCTTCAAAGATAGAATTGTTGTAGTCTATGATAATCTGCGTACTTTATACCCAATAGCAAAGGAAAACTATATTGAAAAAGCCGATGATACTGGGACTGAAAGACGTCCAGACGAGATGCCTGTTTATCAAGCTGAACAAATGAAAGTGGGCGATCATTACTTCTATTCTTTAAAACATTTCAATGATAGTTTGAAGAAGGAACCTTTTTTTAACATAAAGAAAGAACTTTCTCTTGCTCAAATGACGGCAAATGACGACATATGTATTCTTGATGTTATTTCAGATCCATATGGAATAGATGTATTGGCAAATGAGTGTCTTGAAGAAGACAATTTTCAAAAACAAGTTTTCGTTAAAGTTTCTGACAAGAACATCTTTAACAAAGCTACTTCGAAAATTCTTCAAGAGTTTAACTATTTGCTGTCACGTTTTGCTGGAGGCATCTACATCCAAAGGGATGAAATTGTACCGAAAGGCTATATCCCAACAAACGAATCCGTTACCCTGTTGAAGAAATATTGGGGAGAGACCGCTGAGTTTAGAAACATTTTGGTTTACGAAAATCCGGAACTAAGCAATGATATTATACCTGTGTCGCAAGGTTTGCTGGTAGATACTATCATTAAAGAATACAAGAATGGTTGTGAGGGCATCCAGCCACGCGACATATTCATTACAGCCCCAACAGGTGCTGGTAAATCACTGATTTTCCAGTTGCCGGCTTTCTACGCCGCATCGAAAGGAGATGTAACAATAGTTGTTTCGCCATTGAAAGCACTAATGACCGATCAAGTTGAAGCGTTGCGTTCGGAACGCCAATATAACAGAGTGGAGTTTATCAATAGTGATTTGACACTGATAGATAGGGATAAAATTATTGATGGGTGTAAGCGTGGGGATGTTGATATATTGTATTTATCACCCGAATTACTTTTATCTTACGATATACATTATTTCATTGGCGAAAGAAAGCTGGGATTACTTATAGTTGACGAAGCCCATTTAATTACAACATGGGGGCGTGACTTTCGTGTAGATTATTGGTTTTTGGGTAATCACATCAATAAGGTACGCAAATACAATAACTATATGTTCCCACTGGTCGCATTGACTGCAACAGCTGTATATGGTGGAGTAAATGACATGGTATTCGATAGCATCAACAGTCTAAATATGCATGACCCTCATAAATTTATTGGTAATGTGCGTCGTGAAAACATAGAGTTTGTTATAGATACTCATGAAGATTATTCCACAGGAGGCTATGACCAAAACAAAGAAACGGAGACCGTCAACTTTGTAAGTGGTATCCATGAATTGGGCATGAAAGGAATTGTATATGCACCATATACAAGGCATATTAATAGGTTAAAGGAAAAGTGCGACCTGATTGATCCTGAAATGACCGTAGCTTTCCATGGTGGAATGTTGGCAGACCAACAGAAATTTGCCTATCAGTCATTTAAAAATAATCGCTGCAAAATAATGATTGCAACGAAAGCCTTTGGTATGGGGGTAGATATTCCCGACATACAGGTCGTATATCATCATGCTCCATCAGGTTTGCTTCCCGATTATATTCAAGAAATTGGTCGTGCTGCTCGAAAGAAAGAAATCCAAGGCTTCGCTGCACTTACATTTTCTAAATCTGATTTGCGCTATAGTAAACAACTCTTTGGCATATCTTCTTTAAAAACATTCCAGCTTAAAGAAGTGTTAAGTAAAATTATTCGTAGTTTCAACACTAATGGTAAAAAGAGAAACATGCTTGTGGCAGCCAATGACTTTGCTTATATCTTTGATTTTGCAGACGAGATTGACCAAAAAGTAGCCACTGCTCTAATGATGATAGAAAAAGACTATCTGATAAAAACACGATTTAATGTACTCATAGCTCGTCCAAAGAAATTGTTTACTAAAGTATATGCTAGGACTAATCAAATTGGCTTGGATAGATTGACAGAGAAATACGGAAAGTGTTTTAGGGAAATATTGCATTTATCAGGCACATATCATACCTTAGAATTAAATCTTGACCAAATTTGGTCTAAACATTTCTCCGATCGTAGTTTTCCACAAATAAAGAGTGAATTTTATCGACAGAAGTTTTTGGCAGAAGAAGGCATTGAGCTAACACCTCAGATAAAGGTTACCATTAAAATTGACAAGATTTATAGAGAAGTTTTGCCAGAGGTGAAAGGAGTTTTAAATGCCATCAAGACATCATTCGCTATACTCAGATTAAGAGGTACATTCTTTACTTATAAAGACTTCGTAGAGGTATTGACCAAACATCTGAATACAAAATATAATATTGAAAAAATAGTGTCTTTTATTTTAGGTACTTATTCGGGATATTTACAAAACAACCATATGCTTGAAGGAGATTCTTTCTTACAGCGACGACATCAAGGTACAACAATGCAATATCAAGTGTTCAGTACGAATTATGAAGCAAAATTTGCACAGTTATTAAGAATCTTTTCTCACCTTTTTGACGGTAAAGACTATCAATCAACGGACAGATATTTGTCAATTAACGATATTCCCTTGAAGAATCATATCAGACTAGGTTCTTTATTGGAAATCATGGGACTTGGTACTTTTGCAACAACAGGAGGAGATGATCCGAAAATCTTCTTACGTCTCAATGATCCTCGAAGAATAGAAAAAGATTCTACGAACAATAAATATAGTAATTTTATTCTTGAGTCTGTTAAAAACAGGCATAAAGTAAGTTGTTCATTGTTTGAACATTTCTTTACTAATTATTTCAGTAATGAGAATCGTTGGAATATGATAGAAGATTTCTTCCTGGGAATGTCGAACGATGAATTATTTGAAAAATATCCAGGCAGAATAGTTAATCATATTGATGTACTGAGATATCTGAAAGATAATAAATCTTTTGTGCCAGAATTTGCAGGACCAGTGCATTCGGGAAATGGGCACCACGAAACATTGTTTCTACCGCGGAAGCAGGAGTTTTATAATAGGGACAATATGCTCACAATAGGTCATCAAACAAAGCAAATAAAAAGATGGCTTGTTGATGATCCGGTTGCATTACATAGGACTATCGTAGAATATGAGATAACCATAGAGAAGGATGACTACAAAATTCTTACAAATAAGTTGAGACTACAACACTTCGCATATTATAGAGATTTTATGAGACTTAAGATTTTGATAGAGTTTCCCGGTTATCCCAATCTCATACAGGCTTCAGTCCCGTATAGCGATGTTCCTGTCAAATTTTATAAATGGTGGCGGAAGCACACAGATCAAATCAGTATGAGTTTGGCTGAAAAAATCAAACTATTTCTTGCTGTTGAAAAGGAATCTCCTACGACATTAATAAAAGCTCATAAAGCGATTATACAGAAATAAGATAATTCAATATAATTGGTAATAGCCTTTGATAAAATAGTAGCTCTTTTTTCTTTTTTGTGACCAACTCAGAATAATATACATTTTCAATGAACAGCTAATATTTTCGATAAAAAATGCAGAAATATTTTGGAGGTTGAAAATAAATCTCTATCTTTGCAGCGCATTAAGAGAAATGCCCAGATGGCGGAATCGGTAGACGCGCTGGTCTCAAACACCAGTGGAGTAACATCCATCCCGGTTCGACCCCGGGTCTGGGTACTGAAGCGGAGAAGTTAGAAATAACCTCTCCGCTTTTTTTATTTAACTGTAATTCCCATGAAAAAACGTATAGAAGAGCTCGACTTTTTGAAGTGTGTATTCATTATCCTGATGATTGTGTTTCATCTGGTCTATATCGGTGATAAGTATCCATATGCCAAACAGCTGGTTTATACGTTTCACATGCCGGCCTTTCTTCTTATTTCCGGCTATCTTGTCAGTATTTCCAAAAAGCCGCTTGCCTTTTTCCGTACCATGGGTTGGATTTTTGTTCCTTATGCCGTGATGGAAAGCGGATATATAGTGATGTCGTCCATTTTGCCGGTACGTGACGGAGTGGATGAACTGAGTCTGACGGTTTGGACCGATAAACTTTTTCTCCATCCATTGGGCCCTTACTGGTATTTGCATACACTTATGTTATGTAGTACGACTTATTATCTGCTCGACAGAGTAGGAAGGAGATGGTTGAAAAATACGCTATCGTTTTCCATTGTGTTGGCTTTATGTCTGGCAGTCGAATCTACAGTACTTCATATCAGTTCTCTGCCTCATGTACTTTATTTCTGGGGAGGAATTATGTTGCGTCGCTGCAATCTTTCTTTTACCGCTTTCTTCAAGACTTCCTGGTGGGGAATACTGCCTTTTATCTGGTTGTCTGCCAATGAACAGAATCTGAATTGCTTTACGTGGGGAGGAGTGGCCATGGTATATTTGGCTATTAGCATGGGACTGACTGTTTATCCTTCTATACCGGGAAAGTTGAGAGACGCATGCCTGTATATTGGCAGAAATACGTTTGTGATATTGGTTTTCTCCCCTATTTTCACGGTAATTACAAAATCTTTTGTATCTTTCTTCAGTTTTGATACTTCAGGAATGTGTTTTTTGATTGTATCGGTAAGTTTTGTGCTGGCCGGAAGCTTTCTGATAGCCTGGTGTATGGACCGGTGTAAAGTGTCCCGTTTTTTCTGGGGAAAAGAACGTATGTTGCAGTAAACTCGTGACAGAGTGGCAGACAATGATTTTCCTGTGAAAAGAAAGCTTTCTGGCATTTTATTTGTAAGCTTATAAGAAAAGGTTATTCATTAAAAATTATAATATTATGATTTCAGAAAAATTACAAAATGCCATCAACGATCAGATTACTGCTGAAATGTGGTCATCTAATCTTTATCTTTCAATGTCTTTCTATTTGCAGCGTGAAGGTTTCGACGGATTTGCAAGCTGGATGAGAAAGCAGTCTCAGGAAGAGTTGCAGCATGCATACGATTTGGCAGACTATCTGACAAAACGTGGCGGTACAGCAAAAGTGAATAAAATAGATGTAGTACCCGAAGGATGGGGAAGTGTAGTTGAAGTGTTTGAACATGTATATAAGCACGAGTGTCATGTATCAGCACTCATCGACAGTCTGGTAAATGTTGCTTCAGAAGTAAAAGATAAGGCTTCTCAAGATTTCTTGTGGGGCTATGTACGCGAACAGGTAGAAGAAGAAGCTACAGCTCAGGGTATTGTAGAAAAACTGAGAAGATGTGGTGATGGGGCCGGTATCTTGTATCTGAACGATCAGTTGGGACAACGTAAATAAACTCTCATTTTTTGAGAGAGACAGGCTGTAGTAACTATTGGTTTACTGCAGCCTTTTTCTTTAGATAACTCTATATTTTATATATCTTCTCAGAAGACAGGATGCGGCTCGGCGTTACTTTCGCTCAAAAGCAAGTTTTTGGCTTGGTACTGCACTCGTCTTTCACTATCTTTGTTTGCGCGAAGATAGGATACGGTTCGGCAAAGGAAAATCTGAAAATGTTGTTTTCGTTTTCCTCTGCTCTCACCTTTCACGATCTTTGCTTTTACTTAATAAGGCTGAATAGACATGGTAAATTGGTTTTTTCGCGGTTGGAATTGGTGTCGTCGCTTCCGTCATCGTTGCGGGTACGGAGTTCATTCTCCCTCTGATTTTTTCTTGATTACTTTTGTGGTATACGAGCGTATGGCATTTTATGCATACCGTACTTTGCATGATAAGAGAAAGACTGTGCTGTCTTTACCGCATTATCGTGAAAAGGTCGATAAATTTTTATTCCGGTTTACCAACTACTGGCAACCTTCTTCTATACTCGAAATAGGAACAGGAAGTGGCTTGTCGACTGTTTATATGGCTGAGGCTAAACAGGTACCAGTTCATACTTATGACTGTTGTCTGCACCAGGACGTGAAAAACCTGCTGGCTTCTTATCCTCAGATTGTATACCATGCAGAGGATGCCTGGCAAAATATGGTTGACTTTTCTGCCGACCTTGTTCATATTGCTCATACTCCTTATTATAAAGAAGTATTCGAAGCTTTGTGCAGTAAAGCCGGTTCGCGTACCTGCTTTGTAATTGCTTCTCCTTATGCCACGAAAGAAAAAAAAGAATGGTGGAACTCGGTCATTGCCGATTCGCGTACGGGGGTTACCTTCGATTTGTATGATGTAGGTATTGTTTTCTTTGATAAACAGCGTATTAAAGAACACCGTATTGTGAATTTCCTATAGTCATTTCATGGATAGGTAAAGGTGTCTCATTATAAGGAGACGCTCGTCTCATTCTAATGGTACACCCGTCTCACTGCAATGAGACGGGTGTACCACTGTAATGAGACATCTTCATTCTCTGATTTTTTCTGAGAAATATTCATGTCTTTATATTTAAGAGAACTTATCAGTCAGCTATAAGAATAGCTCAGAATTTGTTTGACGCTTGTTATAAAAAGTTTGAATGGAGTGCAAATCTATAAAATGACAATTTTGTACTCTCCTTTATTTTCCTAAATTTGCAGAGTAAGTATTTAGCATAATAAATAAGTAACCTTAGTATTATGAAAAAAAGTTTGATTTATACCCGTACAGGCGATAAAGGTACGACTTCATTGGTTGGAGGTGTGCGTGTGTCAAAGACTCATATAAGACTGGAGGCATATGGCACAATCGATGAACTGAGTGCGCATCTCGGGATGTTGATAGCTATGATGGATGACGAAGAGAACCGGACTCTGTTACAATACATACAACATAAATTATTTTCTGTAGGAGCTTATCTGGCTACCGATCAGTCGCAGACCGAACTGCGCATAGAAAGCCGTATTTCGGAAGAAACAGTACGGAAACTGGAAGTGGCTATTGACAAGATAGATGCTTCTCTGCCTAAACTTACTGAGTTTGTATTGCCGGGAGGATCGAAGGAAGCTTCCGTGTGTCATGTATGCCGTACGGTATGCCGGCGTGCAGAACGCAGAATATTGGCACTTGAGACAGAAGAAGGATGCGTGATAGATGCCGAAGTGAAACAATTTGTCAACAGATTGTCCGATTATCTGTTTATTTTATCTCGAAAGTTAAATCAATTAACACATCATGATGAAATTTATTGGGATAAAACTTGCATATGAAAGAATTTGTTATACTTTTGTGCGACAATAAAAAAGAGTCAAACATTTAAAAAACAGGAAATGCTATGTATTGGACATTGGAATTAGCCTCTAAGCTGGAAGATGCTCCGTGGCCGGCAACAAAAGATGAATTGATTGATTATGCGATGCGTTCGGGCGCTCCATTGGAAGTAATTGAAAACTTGCAGGAAATGGAAGACGAAGGCGAAATATACGAAAGTATTGAAGATATTTGGCCTGACTATCCCAGCAAAGAAGATTTCTTTTTCAACGAGGAAGAATATTGATTCTGCCTGTTGAGTGGTTAAAGAAGGCAAAGGAGATAGAGAAGGTAAGGCTCAATCATGTTGTGGGAGCTTTACCTTCTTGTTTTTTAGGACTGTTTGTCTGTCTTTATCCTTTTCTTAACTATGTTTCCCTGTGGTATTTATCTATGTATTCTCTTTTCTAAAATCGGTAAATGAAAACTTTATCTCCCGAAACATGGCGTTTCATACAAGAACATCGTGAGGATGATGTGCGTAATCTGGCACTTCAGGGTAAGAAATATCCTTTGGTCGATATGGCTGAGGCTGTAATACAGATTGCAGCCCGGCAAATTGCGGAGAAGAAGTTACCTTCATGGGGAAGTGTAGAAGGGATATATTATCCGGGCCATCTGTCTATGGAGCAGTGTTCGTCGGAACAGACCGCTCTTTATAAGGCATCGCTGGTTCGGGGGGATTCTTTTGCAGACCTTACAGCCGGATTCGGAGTGGACTGTGCTTATATTTCCCGAAACTTTGCACAGGCTGACTATGTGGAGCGTCAAGAAGGACTGTGTGAGTTGGCAACGCATAATTTCCCTTTGTTGGGGTTGAATCATATCCGTGTAAATCATGCCGACGGCATTGACTTTCTGACAAAGATGGAGCCTGTAGACTGTCTTTTTCTCGATCCGGCACGTCGCGATAAGAATGGAGGAAAGACTGTAGCCATTACAGATTGCGAACCGGATGTGTGTGCGCTTGAGTCTTTATTGGTAGAAAAAGGGGAAACGGTACTGATAAAGCTTTCTCCTATGCTGGATATTGCTTCTGCCTTGCGCGATTTGAAGTATATTCGGGAGATTCATGTCATTTCGCTTCAGAACGAGTGCAAGGAGTTGTTGCTGATTCTCCGGAAAGAAGCTGCTTCTGTTAAGAAAGAAACAAGCGAGGTACAGATTCATTGTGTGCAACTTTTCTCTCATGCACCGTCGCAGCATTTCAGTTTTTCCTACGAGCAGGAGAAAAGAGCGATTTGTCCTATATCGGAGCAAGTGGAAACCTATTTGTATGAGCCGGGAGCTGCATTGCTGAAGGCTTCTCCTTTCCGTTTGCTTGCATCGGCTTATGGGGTAAAAAAGCTGCATTCCAATAGTCATCTGTATACTTCTTCTCAGTTAGTCGATTTTCCGGGACGTTGTTTTAAAGTGGTAGGAATATCCGGTTTCGGGAAAAAAGAGTTGAAAACATTCCTGGAAGGAGTAGAGAAGGCTAATCTTACAGTGCGTAATTTCCCTTCTTCGGTAGCAGACCTGCGGAAGAAACTGAAAATAAAAGAAGGAGGAGAAATCTATTTGTTTGCCACAACCCTGGGAGATGGGCAGAAAGTTCTTGTAAAATGTCGTAAGGTAGGGCAAGAGGAAGCCTGAAAACGGTAAAAATCAACCTTTCTGGAAAAAAGTACTGTATAAAAGTACAGAATAGTGTAAAAGATATGTTTTATAGCGATAAAACATATTCATTATGAAACTATTTCAAATACTTGGTTTGTTTATGTTCTTGGCCTCTTGTGGGGAATATAAACCGGAGGAAGAACTGGATTCAGAGGGAGGAGAGGTGAATACTACTTGTACTTTGCAATTGAACTGGCAGAGTGAGAATAATTCAAAATTGCATTATCCGTTATCGGTTTATGTGTTCGATGGGGCAAATAACTGTGTACTTCGGGAAAGTATAGCATCGGCTTATGCCGGTTTCTCTGCTTCTCTTCCCCAGGGAAAATATACGGTATCGGTATTCTCTGCTTTATCATCCGACGATTTTGCTTTTCCCTTTGAAGTGATTCCGGATAGTTACATCCGTCTGAAAAATGAGAACCGCTGTACTCTTCCGCTTCAGATGGGACAGGCACGTGTCAGTTTAAATCAGTCAACCTTAGTCAATCTTACTCTTTCTTATATGGTATCTGCTTTGCATTTCTCATTCAATCTTGTACCCGAAGAAGCTAAAGCCGTGCAAGTAGCCGTATCACCGGTCAGTTCATCGGTCTCTTTTATCGGAAATTACAAAAACGATTCTGAATCCAGTGTCATTTCCTGTCGCAAAGAAGGGCATGTATGGAAGTCGGATGCAGTTTATGTATTTCCTTGTAAGGATACACAGACCCATTTGTCTGTGACGGTACGTATGCCCGATAAAGATGAAGTGTACAGCTATACGTATAATGCCAGCCTTAAGCCCGGATACCCTTATCATTTTACGGGAAATTATAGCGATGGGGTTTCTCTTGACGGCGAATTTCAGATAGAGGGCTGGCATCCGGGAGTGGATATTGAATTTGGTTTCGATGAAATCCAGCCCGATGGAGGAGGAGGTGAAGAGGGAGGAGGCAATCCTTCCGGAGGGGAAGGCGATGACGATGAAGTCATTTCTGTGAATACACTGCCGCAAGCCGATGCTGTATGGGGGCCTTTCTATGTCTGGAAGGTAGAGACCATTTCATCGAAGGAAGTGGAGGCTTTTCTGATTGCCCCCGACCAGTATTATACCGTTGCATCGGGTACGGAGAGCATATTGTCTGCTTACGATGTAGATGGTATACAAGGCTGGAGAGTCTTTTCCAAAGATGAGGCAGAAGCTTTTCGTGACCAGTTCTACAGCTTTACGATGGAAGAACTGAACAAGTTTCTGGTGGCCGAAGGTTTGGATGGATTCTATTATACAGATGGAGCCCGCTATTTGTGCAATGAAGGAAAATCTACTTTCTGTTTTTACAACAAGCGTGTACTCGATGCCGGAGCCACTCCCAAATATTATCTGCGTCCGGTGAAAGAGGTACGTTTGCGAAAAGAATAATTAGTTGCTTTTTCAGGTAGAACAGTTGGCTTTCAGTATTAGATAAAAACATTGAAGCATCCCGATTGTATCCGGAAAGATACATACGAGGATGCTTCAATACGTTTGAGAGAATCAATGTTTATGTAATTAAATAATATGCTGTTTTTTCAGTTCGTCTGCTACACTTTCCAGTTCCTTGTACCATACCTCTCCAAACTTTCGTATCAGCGGTTCTTTCAAGAACTTGTACACTGGCAGATTTTCTTTCTTTCCAAGCAGGACAGCAGCCTTGCATACATCCCAGCGGTGATAATTCACAGCCTTGTAAGGTCCGTAGTTTCCCACACGAATGGGGTATAAATGGCAGGAAATAGGCTTGTAGAAATTGCATCGTCCTTCTCTGTAGGCTTTCTCTATGGCACAGTAGCAATATCCCTTCTCGTCGTAACATGTAAATACGCAGTCTTTTCCATTTACAATAGAAGTTACCAGATCGCCGTCCTGGTCTGTATATACCACCCCTTGCCGGTCAATCACTTCACGTGCTTCGGGCGACAGTTCTTCCCAGATAATCGGAAGTACTTCTTCCAGCTGTGCTACTTCTTCTAGTTCTACCGGAGCTCCGGCATCTCCTTCTATACAGCATTCTCCTTTGCAGGCATCCAGATTGCAAAGAAACTTTTCGCGGAATACATCCAGGCTTACTACTACATCGTCTATTTGTACCATACTGATTTCTTTTTATCCGTGCAAAGATACGAAATAACTCCCATCTATCCCTATGCTGTTGTCAGATTCTTCATTTCACTTTTTCTAAGTATGGGTGTAGAGAGATTTGGTGAGTGGTCTGTCCGTTCTTTGTATAAAGAAAGATAATGACATAAAAAAAGAACAGCGTGTCTGTCCGGAGTGATACCGGAATACAGACACGCTGTCTTCTATTAGAGATGTATATCTTATTTAATCAAGTCCTTACCAGACATTTCTGCAGGCTGAGCCATACCCAGGATGTGCAGGATAGAAGGAGCCACATCGGCCAATACACCGTTTTCTACCTTTGCATCCTTGTTTGCAGTTACGTATACAAACGGAACCGGATTCAGTGAGTGAGCAGTGTTTGGAGTACCATCTTCGTTCAATGCATGATCTGCATTACCGTGGTCTGCAATGATGATTACTTCATAATCGTTAGCTTTTGCAGCTTCTACTGTATCTTTCACACAGTTGTCGATTGCTACAACAGCCTTTTCGATTGCTTCGTAGATACCGGTATGTCCTACCATGTCACCGTTTGCATAGTTTACTACGATGAAGTCATATTTCTGAGTGTTGATAGCTTCTACCAGTTTGTCTTTTACTTCGTATGCACTCATTTCCGGTTTCAAGTCGTAAGTAGCAACTTTCGGGCTTGGTACCAGGATACGGTCTTCGTTATCGTACGGAGTTTCACGTCCACCGTTGAAGAAGAAAGTAACGTGTGCATATTTTTCAGTTTCTGCAATGTGCAACTGAGTCTTTCCGTTTGCAGCCAGATATTCTCCCAAAGTATTCTGTACGTTTTCTTTCGGGAACAAGATGTGTACACCTGTAAATGATGCATCGTACGGAGTCATGCAGTAGAACTGCAAGCCCGGTATAGTCTTCATACCGTTTTCCGGCATATCCTGCTGAGTCAATACAACAGTCAATTCTTTTGCACGGTCGTTACGATAGTTGAAGAAGATTACTACATCACCTTCTTTGATAGTACCGTCGAAGTTTGCATTTACAATCGGTTTGATGAACTCGTCAGTAACTCCTTCATCGTATGATTCCTGCATAGCCTGAACCATATCAGTAGCTTTCTTACCTGTACCGTTTACCAGCAAGTCGTAAGCTTCTTTTACGCGTTCCCAACGTTTGTCGCGGTCCATAGCGTAGAAACGTCCGATGATAGAAGCGATTTTTCCTGCAGACTGTGCACAGTGAGCAGAAAGTTGTTCGATAAATCCTTTACCGCTCTTCGGGTCTGTGTCACGACCGTCCATGAAGCAGTGGATAAATGTATTTTCAAGTCCGTATTCCTTAGCGATATCGCACAATCTGAACAGATGGTCCAAAGAAGAGTGTACACCACCGTTTGAAGTCAATCCCATGAAGTGGATGTTCTTTCCGTTTTCTTTTGCATAAGAGAATGCAGCTACCACTTCCTTGTTCTGAAGGATGCTTCCGTCTGCACAAGCGCGGTTGATTTTTACCAAGTCCTGATATACGATACGTCCGGCACCGATATTCAGGTGGCCTACTTCAGAGTTACCCATCTGTCCGTCAGGCAAACCTACGTTTTCACCACTTGCCTGCAACTGAGAATGAGGGTAGTTAGCCAACAGACTGTCCCAATACGGAGTCGGGGTGTTGAAGATTACATCGTCTTTCTGACGGTCGCCACATCCCCAACCATCAAGAATCATTAAAAGCGCTTTTTTAGCCATACTGTTATTTGTATTTTAAGAGTTAATATTTCTATGCTTTACAACATGCAAAAATACAAAATATCTTGTGCTTAAGTGCATTTTTTAGGAATTTTATCCTTGTTGAAAACAAGGCAAGCCTGTTCATAACTGCAAAGTTATTAACAGGTGTTGTGAATAACTCTCTGTATTGTGAATAAAACAGAGAAATCAGAAGTCAAAAGAAAGTTGTTCGTTGCCCAGCAGGTTGAAAGTCTTGCGGTGATAAGGCGTAGTACCATATTGCGCAATGGCTGCCCGATGTTTGGGAGTAGGATACCCCTTGTTGCCTTTCCAGTCGTATTGCGGATAAGCTTCGTGCAGCTCTTTCATGTAGTCGTCCCTGTATGTTTTTGCCAGAATCGAAGCCGCTGCAATCGACAGATATTTTCCATCTCCTTTTACAATCGTAGTATGAGGCAAATCCTGATACTTGTTGAAACGGTTTCCGTCTATCAGCAAATGTTGCGGGCGTACTTTCAGTCCGTCTATAGCCCGGTGCATGGCAAGAAACGATGCGTTCAGAATGTTTATTTTGTCTATTTCTTCAGGAGTAACTACCCCCACAGCCCATGCTACAGCTTCTTTTTCTATCACTTCGCGCAGTGCATAGCGTTGCTTTTCACTCAGCTGTTTGGAATCGTTCAGCAGTTCGTTGTGAAAATCATGAGGCAGAATCACGGCTGCTGCATACACAGCTCCGGCCAGACAACCTCTTCCGGCTTCATCACAGCCAGCTTCTATCAGTTCAGGATGTAAATAAGGTAGCAGCATCGTTCTTCGTTTTTTTAATTTCGGGCTGCAAAGGTACGTCTTTTCTCCGGAAGAGAGGTCGGATATAACGGGAAGTTATGAATAAGTTATTGACTGCTCCTGTGAAAAATGCCTCCATTCCAATGTGGGATACGTAGAAAATAAGGCAGTAGCAGGTCTTTGCCGATAAGGCCTGCTCTGCCCGGAATAGAGTAAAATGAAAAGGATGCTTTTCGCTTTTTATTTTTCTTACATACGGTTCTTCTGGCTTTCCCCTGCACCGGTACCTTTGTACTTACTCTTTGTAGCATTGAACTTGTATCGCATGGTCAGAGAAAATCTTCTGAAATTAGTGATATAGTCTGTGGTAGTTTTTATTCCACTATACACTGTACATTCCATATCATTTTTTTCCAACAAGTTGGTTACCTGAAACTGAAGACTCAGTCTTTCATTGAAGAAACTCTTATAAAGTCCCATAGATACATCCAATGAGTTGATACCCATGTATGTATTCTGTGTGTGTCCTTTGGTGTAATAAGTACCGTTTACATCGAGCAGAAATCCTGCCGGCAGTGTGAAACTGTTTCGCCATACGATAACCATTCTTGGTTTGCTCAGTGTAAGTTCGCCTTCGTGCCCTTCTGTATGAAACCACTGCTTGTGCACTTGTGCCATGAGTTGCGGGTTCCAGCAGCCGATTACAGGTGATAATGTGATGGCCGATATGATATTGTTATATGGTTTGGCATTGACAATTCGCAGTAAGGATATGGTAGGGTCTGTTTCCGAATAAGGTTCATTAATCTGCATGATATCATCCTTTGTACGGTTATAAGTAAAGCTGAAATTTACCCATTTATACGAAGCAGACAATACCACATCCTGATTGATGATAGGTTTGAGGAATGGATTACCGGTCTGATAGGTATATTTGTTACTATAATATGTATTGCTTCTCAGCATATCGTACGAAGGACGTGTGATGCCGCTGCTGTAGCTCAACTGAACCTGTGTTTTTCCTATCGGGAAGTTTATGTTTACCGAAGGAAATATATTATTGAATTCGCGACTCTGTTCATCCATGTGCTTGCCTTGTTCGTAGTAGTCGAAATTCACATTTTCATATCTCACTCCGGCTTGCATATCCACTTTGCCGAACGAGCGCGAGTAGTCCATGAAAGCAGCCGTAGAACCTTCCTTTATTCTACTGTCATCGTTGGCCAGAATACCTTCCTGGTTTAGATAGAGATTGCTTCTGTTTGTATGCGAATATTCACCTCCGAATGATAGACTTCCCTGCCACAGCGGATAGGATACGACAAGTTTGGACGCATACAGCGTTCCATTGTTTTTATTGAAAGTATTTACGTTGGTTTCGGTATTGCCGTTGGTTATTTCCTTTGTATGCTGACTCTCTTCCTTGACATTCCATAAACCATCGGCGTTGAAGTCAATGTTCCAGTCGCCTATCTGTCCGTTGTAGTAATAGTTCAGGCTATGTTTTGTGGAAGGATCTTCACCAAGCATTGTGCTTGTGTTGGTTTCATACAACTCCTTATCTGCATAAACTGTAGTATTGAACCGCCAGTCGCTTATGGAATTGAAATATTTGTCCATGTCGTAGCGTATACCCATGGAGTGCTTTTCATTGAACTGATAGTTTAGTGAAAGAACTCCCTGAACATTACTGTTTGAGTTCTTGCCGTATCTCGCATCCATTTCCTGCTCCCACAGTTTATCCAGATAGGTGGTCATACCAAGCATCTGATTGTTCCCATTACGGAATTTGCCTCCCAACAATGTACCAGACAGGTCGAATCCTCCTTTACGGTAGTTGAAATTATACTGGTCGAAGGTAGTCCATCCGTACGTTCTTCTGTGTCTTGTGATAAAACGGTTATTGAAACCGAAACCTTCGCCCACGACCTTTTTAGTGATGATACGGATAACGGCTTTTACAGAAGCATCGTATCTCGCCCCCGGATTCTTCACCACTTCCACACGTTTAATCTGGTCGGAAGCCAATTGGTCCAACTCTGAGTTATCGCGTACCTTTCGCCCGTTGATATAGATTTCAGGAGTTCCCGATCCGAATACATTTACCTCATCATCTCCGGCAGAAACTCCGGGAATCTTATTCAGTAAATCCTCGCCGGTTCCTGCTTTTTCAAGGATACTGCCTTGAACTGTCGTTACCATGGCATCACCTTTCAGCTGCATTTTGGGTAAGTCTGCTTTTACCACTATTTCTCCCAATACCTGTGCATCCGATACGAGTTGTACGATACCGATATTGGCCGGAGATATCGGCTTACATACAGTCTTATATCCGATAGAAGATATTTTTACGATCTGGTTCTCCGATGTAGCCTCCAGAGTGAAAGCTCCGTCTTCGCCACTGACGGTTCCATTTACAAACGCCGAATCTGGCAGCGAGAGCAGTACCACATTGGCAAAGGGTAGCGGCTGGCTGTTCTCGTCAATCAGTTTTCCTTTTACGGTCTGTGCCGATACTCCGAGCGGAAGTATCAGATAGCATAGTAGCAGTAATGTTTTCTTTAGCATATTCATGGTCTGTCTATATAGAGGTTTGGTTTTATTGTTGCAAAAATCTTCATCCTATTCGATGTTTCTGCTACCCTATGGGGTAGTTTTTCATTCGCAAAAATAGAATGAATTATTTGAACAAGATAAAAAATCACCTCTACAAACCAGTTCTTGCCATTTGCTGCTACTGCTTTGATTATCCGTGGTTTATAGGATAGATCACAGCCACAGTCTCTCTACAATTTCATTTTTAGTGCGCTATTATCCGTCGGTTCGGTGTCAAATCTCCGATGAAATGATTTTTGTCCGATTGACTATATAGCCTTCTTGACAGAATGGAAATATCTTATCTGCAAGCCTTGGCAATTTGTTTTACAATGTAGGGACCTTCATAAATAAATGCAGAATAAATCTGTACCAGATGAGCTCCTGCCTTCAGCATGGCCTGCGCATCCGAAGGAGTTATGATACCACCGGCACCGATTATCAACATCTCTTTGGGAGCATGTTCAGACAGGTATTTTACTATTCTTGTCGATTTCTGTAAAACCGGCAATCCGCTGATACCTCCTGCACCTATATTCTTTATCTCAGTTTGGGTTGAATGGGTGAACAAGGAACGGTCCTGACTGGGGCCACATGCAATAAAGCCGTCGATATGATGTTGGATGGCAAAGCTGATAATGTCGTCTACTTTCTCAAGAGTAAGATCGGCTGGCAATTTCAGGAAGACCGGCTTCTTGTATGCTTGTTTATCTTGTAATAGAGTAGAAAGTATCGGTCCTAAGATTTCCGGAGCAATACTTCCCCAGTTTATGGTGTAATAATCGGCATATCTGTCGAATGTATGGTATAAATCTAAGATATCTGTCATTGCCTGCTCTGTATTGTCCGGATGATTGGTATTGATATTAATACCCAGAATATATTTCCCGGGTTGTTTCCTTTTTAGATTTTGTAAGAATACAGTCTTCCCGGGGTTATTAAATCCGGTTCGTGAAATAAGAGCCTGATCTTTAGGTAAGCGGAATATGCGTGGGCATGGATTTCCTTTTACTTCTTTCGGTGTTACGGTACCTACTTCTATAAAACCGAAGCCCAAATCACTAAGTTCATCAAAGCAGTTGGCTGCTTTATCAAACCCGGCTGATAATCCGACGCGATTTTTGAAAGTGAGATTTTTCCATTTCCATTCGGCTGTTTCGGTGTGACATGATGATCTGACAATCTTTCTTACCGGAGTGAGATGACGATAAAATTGAAGTGATTTAACGATTTTGTTGTGAATGTCTTCCGCGTCGATCTGGAAGAGTAAAGGACGAAAGATTGATTTATACATAAGCTTTTGAATTGATTTCTTTGTACAAATGTATAATATAATATTGAGAAGATTTCATAAAAAAAAGTTATCACCTATTACGTGAAGTGATGATGACATTTTCTGTCTGATGAGGCTGATAAACAGTCTGTTTAGAACTCTGTTATCCATCTGTCGAGTGTCATTTCTTCCGGGAGTCTGTTTTTAAGTGATTCGCTGATGTGCTTTTTCAGCCGGAATTTTTTTTGTGAGATGGAAGCAGGTGATACTGCAAAAATAGTTGCCAGTTGGGCATTGCCGAAACGTAGGCGGATGAGCACGCACAGATGAAGCTCCTGCTTCGTCAGTGTAGGGCAGAAACTCTGCAGGCGGGTTATAAAATTGCCGTATACACTTTCGCACACATCTTCTAATGCCTCCCATTCCTTGTTCTCCAGCACTCGGCATTTCTCTCTCAGTTCCTTCACCAGTCTGTCGTTGTCTGCCACATAGTCGGCAAGCACACGTTCACGCTGCTTCAGGTAGAGATTTTCTTCCGATAGGTTGCGGAACTTATCTGCCTCACGTCTGGCCTTATCCAGTTTGGAAGAATAGTCGTTAATATGATGTTGAAGAGAGTTTATCTTTTCAGACAGCCTGCCGTTCTCAACCTGAAGGCTGTCTATCTGTTCACGGTATTCATGCAGTTCTTCAGAGTTCATTTCCTGACCAGACAGCTGTTCCTTCAGTTCCTCCATGTAGCGGTTGTTCTGCATGAGTTGTGTCTCGTATTCGTGCAGTTGAAGCATGTAGTCCTGTAGCTGTTCGGACTGTTTGCGTATGGTTGTTTCCTTTCTCACAAGCCGTTTCTGATAGAGGTATGCTACGACAGCTATAACCACTATCAGGCATATTGTGATGATAAACAACAAACGCTGTGCATCTGCCTTTTCCAGCTTCAGATGCTGCTGTTCGGTAATGAGTTTCTGGTGGTCGTACTTCTCCTTGTAGGCGATGATTTCCTTGCCCTTATCAATAGCTATAATAGAATCGTTGTAAAAAAGAAGTGAATCGCAATAAGTCTTCAGGTATTTACGGTATTGGGGAGTATCAGCCAATTTATATAGGTACTCGTATGCAGACGCCTTAGTATAAATATTATAAGTTTTCAAAGCTTCATTTAAATAAATATAAGCTGAATCCTGTTGCCCCAAAAGGTAGTAGTTCTTTCCCGTCAATAAAGCTGGCTGGTATTTGATTGGAAAGCTTTTTATAATCTCTAAAGACTTTTCGATATCACCTTTATTCTTATATACTAAGGCTATTTCGCTCTGTATGTCATAATAATAATTTTCAAGTTCAAGTTCTAAAGTCAGCTCACTACATTTATGATATGTATCTATAGCCTTCGACAATGAATCCGAAATGCAATAACATCTGGCCATAAATTTAAGAGAAGCTAACTGATAACGCTTGTTGGAATCTTTCACAGCATAATCGTATGCCTTCCTGCAGGCTTCCAAAGCATAGTCAGCAAAATCACGATATAAATATAGCCTACATAATGAGACCATGACCAGATAACCAGTTTTGTAGTCATCTGTTTTTTCCACTTCTGTTTTACCTTCTAGATAATACTGCATGGCTTCTTCTATATTGCGAAGCTCATAATTGATATCCCCCATATAAAGTGCAGACATAGCCTTTCTACGGGCATTATCTGTCGGCTTGTAATAATCGTATGCTATCCTCACAAGGGAATCTGAAGGGATTTTCATCATCCGTTTGTACTGCGCCTGTGTCACTAGCAGACACCAAAGCGCATGGTTCTCCTTATCCCGGCGTGCTGAAGGCATCGGCATATCCTCCAGGATATGAAGCGCACTGTCCGGGTGATCAAACATCACGGACTCTGCATGAACCAGTTCCGGAAGCGGTGTTTTCTCCTTGCCGTTTCCGCTGCATTGGATATTCAAAAGGGATGTACAAGCAATCAGAATGTACAGAATATCGTGGGTTATCTTTCTCATTTTACGATTTTTGCAGCAAAATTAGAAAAAATAGGATAGACAGGGAGCATTTTGTCTGAAAAGGGAAGGTCTTTTCTTTCATTTTGCAGGAAGATGTGACAGGTGGGGTGTAAAGCAAATAATGTAGATTTATCTCTTTATTGTTTGTACCGTATTTTACTCCTGCTTTTACTTTAAATACTCCTTTCTAATCGGTACTGTACTTTTTCCATGAAAAAATTCTACTACTATCAGGTGAGTACTGGAGTTTTTACCTGTAAGGACTGGCGGTAACTTATAAAGTAGAGCAGCGTAACTCTCGTTTTATTCTTCTATCTTTGCATTTCAGTTTAAACGAATCGGTAGAAGGCATGTTTACAGTGATTAGTATCATGATAGGGGGGATTGCATTGGGCTTCCTCTTAAGGAAACAGCGGATGACGGGAGTGCATCGGGTTATTACGGCACTGATCTGGCTGTTGCTGTTTTTGTTAGGGACAGAAGTAGGCGGGAATCGCCGTATTATGGAAAATCTGCATACTTTGGGAGTAGAGGCTGTAGTGATTACCCTGGCTTGTGTATTGGGAAGTTGTGTTTGCGCATGGGGACTGTGGAAGGTACTCTATGGAAGAAAGGGGGCAGAGCAATGAAAGGAAGTCTGATTATTGTCGGCTTTTTTGTACTGGGTACAATAGCCGGTATGTGTGGTTGGATTCCTGCATCTTTTCAGCAGAGCAACTTGAGTTTTTATGCGTTGTGTGCTCTGATGTTCAGTGTGGGCTTAAGTATAGGCAACGATCCGCAGACCATACGTAATTTCTGTGCCCTGAATCCTCGTCTGGTTTTCCTTCCGCTGATGACAATATTGGGCACATTGGCTGGAGCGGCAGCAGTCAGTCTGTTGTTGCCTCACCGGAGCCTGACCGACTGTATGGCTGTAGGTTCCGGCTTTGGATATTATTCTCTTTCGAGTATTTTTATTACGGAGTACAGGGGAGCGGAGTTAGGCACCATTGCCTTGCTGTCCAATATTTCACGGGAAATTATCACTTTGCTGTGTGCTCCTTTACTGGTGCGCTGGTTTGGCAATCTGGCTCCTATTTCATCGGGTGGGGCGACTACCATGGATACCACACTGCCTATTATCACCCGTTGTGCCGGACAGGAATTTGTAATTGTATCGGTATTCCATGGTTTTGTGGTCGATTTCAGTGTACCGTTTCTGGTTACTTTCTTTTGTTCGATGTAGACCACTTGCAGGATAGGCTGGAAAAAGAGACTGTCTCATAAGAAACTGTCCTCAAAAGCTATACATACGACTTTAGGGGAATAGTTCAAAGTTTATTTGGGACAGCCTCTTTTTGTTTTCATATTATTTTCACCAGATAAAGTTTTCTTCTTTTTTGTATCATTTTTATACGTTTCCTATACATTTATTTTCTTTTCATGAAAAAATGAGATGCAGTATTTCCCCACTCTTCTCATTTTAACAATAGGAAAAATTACTAAACTAAACTTTATCCAATGGAGCTAAATGTAAAAAGACTTTCTACCTTATTCTTTTGCAGCATATTTTTAATTACAACAGCCTGCAACGACGACATCCCCAAAGAACAATCTGCTATTTACCCAGAAAAAGATATTCAATTTGAAAACCAGTTAAAAACTTATCTATCCACATCCTACCCTTGCCAAATATCCAACATAGAAATTACAGATAAATTTGTAATCATCAAAGGTTATACATCCTCTGATTCTACTCCTGTCTACTTAGGTGAAGTTTGTCCGTATGAAGATGTTGTTGCTCTTGACCGATTCAAATTTTCCGTACCTATCAACGAAAGTAACTTTACCGTAAAGCTCGATCGTTTTTATGAAAAAGACGGTATTAAACACGACCGGATATTATCCAAATGGGCATTATTTGCCAAAGGAGAAACTAAAGACGAAATTGTTTCGGCCGCACATTACCCAGATAAGATTTATGCAGCACAAACACTTGAACTTTTAAAATTACGTAATAAAAAGGGGATTGGAGGACTTTTCTACAATCAGTTTGTATCTGATATAGATAAATTAGACATCAGCAGTGCTACCGTCAATGTAGTGGTAAGTCATTTCTTTCATTTACAGCAAATGGGAGGAGATACACCTTATGAATATTCAGGTAAAACTTATTATGTAAATGAATCTTATTTAAGAGAAACACTTGATAAGATCTTGACTCTGACAGCAGAAAAAAAGATATCGGTTGCAGCTATTATCTTATTCGAACGGGCTGAGAACTGTTCCGACCCTAGTTTTGGAAAGCTAATGCAACATCCTGACAATAACGGAGGTATATATACGATGCCCAACATGACTACACCGGAAGCTGTAAATACCTATGCAGCCATCATCAATTATCTTGCTTCTCGCTATTGTAGAACAGACAATAAATATGGACGTATTACACACTGGATTTTACATAATGAAGTAGATGCCTCCGTGCAATGGACCAATATGGGTAATAAGCCGGTAGTTGTATTCACCGATGCTTATATGAAATCACTCCGCTTGTGTTATAATATCACCCGTCAATACGATATGCACAGCGAGGTACTTGCTTCATTCACACATTCATGGGCATCCCCCTGTCAACCCAACTGGAACAGCGCCCAAGACATTATCGAATTGCTGACACAATACAGCCAGGTAGAAGGTGATTTTCTGTGGGGATTGGCTTATCACAGCTATCCGTACGATTTACTGAACCCACGCTCTTGGGAAGACCCGTTAGCCACTCTTTCCATGAACACACAGTTTCTTACTTTTAAAAACTTAGAAGTATTAAACCGATGGGCACTGACAAAAGAAAATATGTATTTAGGAACAAAGAAGCGTTCGATATGGCTGTCGGAGGCAGGAATTAATTCACGTAGCTACTCGGATGAGGATCTTCAAGAACAAGCAGCCGGATTTGCTTATGCATGGAAAAAATTGAACGGATTGGAAGGAATAGACGGACTTCAATGGCACAACTGGCTCGACAACGAAGGCGACGGAGAGGGTGCCATGCTCGGACTGCGTAAATATCCTGATAAAAACAATGGGGAAACTAAACCCGTATGGGAATTGTACAGACAAGCAGGAACAGAAAAAGAAGATGAAGCATTTGCTCCTTTGCTAAACGTGATAGGTATCCCCAATTGGAATATTATTGAACCTTTTTGAATATTAACCCTTTATACACAAAACTTATGACTAGAACAAAGAGATGTAAACTATGGAGTATGGCAAATATATTATTATTGCTTCTATTACTCCCTTCCTGTAAGGACCATGAAAATTTTCCAGATGTACCTTCTATTGAAGAGCCACAAGTACCACCGGTAACGCTTAGTATCAACACCCAACAGGATAGTCAGTTGAATTTATCAGTATCCGAAGACAGCATTTATACAATTACCGGTAAGACAGGAAATACAGACCCTTATTTTTTCATCAATAAACTCGAGTCAGATGCACCGGAAGAGTGTTGTGTTCTGGAGTTTACCTATACGCTAACCGAAGACATCGATAATTTTGAAATATTTTTTATTGATGAAACAGGTAACATAGAACCAGCCCGTTCATCCAGCTTCGGAATCATTAAATCTTCTGACGAGTGGGCCACATATGCTCTCCGACTAAAAAAGAAACGTAAAGAATTCAACTGGGGATTCATTGACGAAAAACTGCGCCTTGACATCGGAAGTACAGACCGTACAAAAATGCAGATTAAAGACATGAAACTCCGCGCAATGAACGAAGAAGAGAAAAAAGCGGAAGAAGAAGAGGATAATGCTGAGAACGAAAAATCGAAATATGAACAGGCTATCAAAGATTATCTGACCAAAGATTATCCTTGTCGTATTACTAATATCGATGTATCTTCCGACCAAATCACAATTACAGGAAACTGCACAGGAGAAGGAACATTTTTCCTCGCTGAAATTCCAACGTTTGTAGACTTATTCAAAACAGACAAAATTGATGAAGCTTATAAAATACCATTAACTCAAGCTTCCTTTACACAAACGGTGGACCGCCGACGCATCATAAACGGATTTACTTATGATGGTCTTTTGTCGCGTTGGGCTATCTTTAAAGAAGGAACAGAAAAAGATGAATTGGTATCGCATGCCCATTACGCAGATAAAATTGCACCTATCAGAAGTATAGAAGCGCTTAACCCTGCAGGGAAAAAAGGGCTGGGAGGTATCATCAATTCTCCTTATCTGGAGTCGGATATACGGGATTTAGGAATAACAAGTGCTACAATCAATGTATGTCCGGTACTTTTTATGCATTCCACCAGGCAAACAGATGATATAGAACATCAATACAATGGAAAGACGTATTATTTCAGCAAAAGTTTTTTAGAGAGCAACCTTGATGCTCCTTTGAAAATTGCAGCAAAATATAACGTTGCAGTAGCTGGTATTTTGTTATTCCATCCTGCAGCTACAGCGGGAGTAGACCCTATCATTGCTTCTATTTTACAGCATCCTGATTATAGTGCCAAAGGTACTTATACAATGCCTAATATGACTAATATAGAATCGACTGACTATTATGCTGCCATATTAGACTTTCTTGCACAACGATATAGTACTAAAGAAATGCGTATCACACACTGGATTATGCATAATGAAATAGACGGAGCGATTAATTGGGTAAATATGGGAGAACCGGAAGTAGCTACATTCATGGAAACTTATCAACGTTCTATCCGCATGTGCTATAATATCATGCACCAATACGACCAAAATGCACGTGTATATATTCCTTTCACCCACGGTTGGACGAAAGCTGCCGGAGGAGGATGGTATCAAGTTACAGATATGCTGGATATGCTTAATTTATATAGCCAAGCTGAAGGAGATTTCTTCTGGGCACCGGCATGTCACAGTTATCCGGAACAATTAGGAAACCCTGAGGTGTGGAATGATAAAAATGCTACATTCAGTATGAAGACTCAGTTTGTTAGCTTGAAAAATCTGGAGGTACTAAACAAATGGGTATTGACAGAAAGCAACAAATATCAAGGAGTTCATAACCGTTCTATATGGTTGTCTGAAACAGGAACCGGAACTCCCGTTACTCCCAGCGAAGAAGATAATATCAAGCAAGCAGCTGGATTCGCATATGGATGGAAAAAAATCAAAGCTCTTGAAGGTATAGAAGGTATTCAATGGCATAACTGGTTTGATAATCCGGCCGAAGCTGTATTATTAGGACTTCGCTTCCAGGAAGGAACAGGGAAACCTGAAGCCGGACAGCCTAAACCTGTATGGCATACGTATCAAAAAGCCGGCACTGCTGAAGAAGAAGAATATTTTAAACAGTATCTTCCGGTTATTGGTATTCCTGACTGGAATATAATCCAACCTGTCAGCGACTAACTTCATAACAAAAAGAAGCTGTCTCAATTTTGAAACAGCTTCTTTTTGTTAGGGGGAAGCGAAGATGAGGCTTAGCTCAACAGTATATAGGCCAGAGGAATAAGGATTCCGACCAGCAGATACCATTTGCCTCTGCCTTTCAGACCGTTTTTCCCTTTTACCATCCACATCCCCGAAAGAGCAAAGAAAATGAGGGAAATTGCAAAAAAGTCGCTCATGATGTTCCATCCTTCTACACGGTTGTAATGAAGACGGTTGAACCAGTATACAACGGGGCGTTTCTTGTGTACTTCATAATCCAGTGTACCGTTGCCGGAATTGTAGATTCCTACTCCGCCATCCAGCATCAGACGGATGTTTTCCTCGTCTACCGGGAAGACACGTTTCAGGGTAGGAAGTCCTTCGGTTGCATTCCACGTTTCGGTCAGTGCTTCCTTATCCATGCCGGCTTTCCAGGTCAGTGTGGCTTCTGTGGTCTGAAAAGAAGGGTCTTTCCCGTTCATGTGGTTGAGCAGCATGCCCGATACCCCATAAATCAGACTGACTCCTACCATGAGGAAACCCAAATCGCGATGGATTACACGCAACCAGTATGAAAAACTTTTATTCTTCCACCACTTCATAGTTCGTTCCGTCTATATAATAAATGGAATAAAAATCTTTTTGGTTGTCTTTCATCCATTTGCGCATGTTGGCAATGTTTGCGGTTTCCGCATCGCACGATTCTGCCGAGCCGTCGTCTTTCACCTTTTTGTCGTTGATGGCTTCTTCCATCTGGTCGATGTATTCTTTGGTCAGACGGTTTTCACGCAAGATACCTTTAATGATGACTTCCGAGCCAATCAGTTCGCGGTTGAATCCGCCGATTTCTCCTTTGGCTTCTACGCGGATAGAGGTTTTCTGGTCTTTACCGGCTACGAAACATCTTCTTCCGGAATGTTTGCAGGTATGGGTGATGAAACCACGTAAGCTTACTTCTTTTCCTACATTCTCTTCTGCTTTTGCCAATATGTCTTCTACGTACTGTGCCTGACTGGCGGTTACGGCAGTAGAGTCGGCTGTGTCTGCATTGTTCTTTTTAGAGGCGTTGCCGCAAGCGGTGAGGTTCAGTCCTAAAATGGCTACTAATAAATATACATACTTTTTCATACTTGTTTGTTTTTTATTGATTTATACATTCAGTTTTCTTTTTTCATAATCAGTAAGGCTACCCATCCCGGGATACCGGTCAGCAATACCCATCCGGCACAGAGTCCGCGTCGGGCAGGAGAGGTGCGTCGGAAGAGAAGCAGTGCAGAAAGCGCCAGAAGTGCATTCAGTAGAAAAGCTTTCCAGGTTCCGGTATGCCAATAGAGGTTGATAAAGGCATTCTCTTCGCTTTGCAGGGAAAGGCGGAAAGGAAAGAGCCACTCCGAAACACTGTCCCACATGACTTGTTTGACAGGCTGGTAATAAGAGGAGAGGCAAGACAAGGTTTCCGTATCCAATCCATATGTATCCATCCCTTGACTGTCGGTAACAGATACGGTCCAGTAGAGAAGATTGCCTAAGATGGTGAGCTGGTCTTTTTCCGGACAGAAAGGACGTATGTCGAGACAGCGGAAGAAATAGCCGCCTTCTGCTGTACTTTCTATGATTCCCACTTCACCCTCACGACCGAAAACAAAGCCGTAGAACCGTTTGTCGGATACTTCACTCATGACAAACCAGCGTATATCCAGCGAGTCGCTGAGATGAGTATTTTTCACGAAAGGACGTCCGTTTACCATCTTTAAGTGAAAGAGTTCCCCGTGGGCATCCAGACAGAAATAACCTTCTTCGTAAGGCTTGCGGGTAGAAGGATTTCCCCAATAGCCTTGTGCCGGAAAGGCAAATCCTTTTTTCTGCATTTCTTCCTGAAAGCGCTTGCTCTTCTTTTCGTCTGTGGTATTGGTCTCTGCATCGGTGAAAGTAATCCGGTCTGTCAGAGTAAAATAGTCGCCGGGCAAGGTCAGTTTGCCGCGTTTGGGCATCGCTTCGAAAAGTACGCCCATAGGAGGCTGAGGCATCTGCATGTCTTGCGGACGGTAACGGAACATGACTTGTGTCATGCGTAATGTTTTCATGTCTATGGCATGACCGTCGATGGAGTCGGGCATAGTGCCGTCCAGCATCAGCTGGCGGGCATTGAGCAGCGGCAGCAGAGAGTCGTAGTCGGCACGGGCATACCGGTTTCCTTTAATGTCGGAGAAGAAGTCCGGATGGGTGCGGAAGTCTATCATGCAGAGTTCCTTCAGACGGGCACTATAGTACATGAGCGGGTATCCTTTCGATTCGTCGGTCATTTTTTGAGCCAATGAAGGGATAACCCAACTTCCTACCAGTGTGGTAAAAGCGACAATCGCGATAAATATAAGATTCTTGTATTTCATTTCGTCCTTGTTTTTAGTGTACGGGAAGAGAGATTACTGGATGCCGTTCTTGAAACGCGCGCAAGAGTAAAGCGGAAAAAGAAGGGCCAAAAAGGCGATTGCAATACTTTCGGCAAGAAAGTGTGCGTATACACCGGGATATTGCGATACGTAGAGCATGGCGATACCTGCTGTCCCTGTCAGCGCATTCCATATACGCTGTTTCCATTGTGGTTCGATGCATACCCATGCGGTGAAACCATACACGGCAATACCTGCCATGCTCCATGGAAGCAGTTGCCAGCCCAGCTGGCGCAACACACCGGCCGGCAGATAAAGGCTTCCGATACCTACAAGCACAACCTCGAAAAGGAAGAAAAGGAGCAAGAGAGCGCACAGACCGTACAGCAGCATGCTGCTCATGATACGGATTTCCTGGGCAGGAAGATGCAGGGTGAGCTTCAGCCGTTTGTTGGTCATCTCCGGTACAAACTGTGTCAGCGCAAGAACCAGTCCGGCCAGCAGTGTGAGACTGGCAAACCAGGGAGCTACAGAAACACCTTGATAAATGTGGCTGTACCAGGTATGGACTGCTCCTTCGAGACGAAGACTGTATGTGATTTCAATAAATGTGTAGGTCAGCACAGCGGCAAAGAGCAGCACCAGTACACCGATAATGCGGCGTGTCTTTATCCATTCTTTGTATCCTAATGCATAAAATAAATTCATACGATTCAATATTTACCTGTTAAACCAATAAATGCGTCTTCCAAAGAGAGATTTTCTTCTTTAAACTGTTCTATTCCGTATTGTTTCAGCTTATGAGCGACTTCTGCTGTAGGGAGGAAGGAATACAGTTCCCAGTTGTTTCCTATGCGTTCGCAATTCCAGATGCCTTCGTCTTGTCCGAAGCGGATATCGGCAGAAGAAGTGAAACGGAAACGGCGGAATCCTTCCATGATTTCCTTTACGGGTTTGTGCAGAAGCAGACGTCCGTAGTCCATAATCATACAGTCGTCTATCAGCAGTTCCATGTCCTGAATAATGTGGGAGGTGAGGAATACAGTCTTGTTTTCTGCCGAAGCATATTCTTTCAGATATTCTACAAACAGACGGCGGTATCCCGGGTCGAGCCCCATGGAGAAGTCGTCGAGAATAAGCAATTCCGGATCTTGTGCAAACAGCAGTCCTAAAGCCACCTGTGAGCGCTGCCCGCAAGACATGGTACTTAGTTTTTGGGAGGGGAGTACCTGTAGCTTTTTCAGCAGTTCGTAGTAGGCATCGCGGTTCCATTTGGGAAAGAAGCCGCTGTAGAAACGCTCAATCTGGCCTACATTGAAATAGGTATGCTGTACGTGGCCTTCGAGCAACAGACCGATACGTGCTTTGGTCTGTGGGGTGAGGTGTTCCATTTCTTCGCCAAAAAGCCGGCATACACCGCTCCGGGGCTTCAGATAGCCGTTCAGGATGTTGATAATGGTAGTTTTCCCGGTTCCGTTTTTACCCAATAAACCTAATACCTTGCCTTTTTCTACTTCAAAACTCAGGTCTTTGTAAATAAGCCTGTTGCCGTAATAATGTGTGATTTTATCGCATTCAATGATTTTATCCATGTTGTTCGTTTAAAAGTGTTGCAAAAATAGTGCATTGGGAAATGCTGCGCCATCCCCATTTGTAGGTATTCTTACGCATCAGAACCGGCATCCGATGTGCAAGCCGATATCATGCCGGTCTGTTCCGGTCTGTGTGGTACGGTATGCACGCGTGTACTGATAAGACACTTCTCCATACAGTTCCAGCTTTTCGCTCCAGGCATATTCGTAGCGCAGGGCGGTTCCTGCAAGGCTCCTTGGCGCTGTATAATATTCGAACTCCTGAAGCAGAAGGTCTTCTCTGCTGAAGGGTGCCTGCTGGTTGCTGCCCGGAGTAGTATAGAGGCCGTCTTCTTTCAGGGTACCTCCTCCTGTGCCGTATCCGGCTTGCAGGCGTAGGGTATATACTCCTTTGCGGTGTGGGATGCTTCGTGCGGCATGGGCTATGGCTTCTATCTGATGAAGGTCTTGCTTGCGGTAATAAGGATATACGGAAGTGGTGGTATTCCGTGCATAAAACGAGGTTCGGATACCGGTAATCCATTTCGGATTCCGACCTGCCCGACCGGCATAAAGTGTATAGTCCAGTTTGCCTTTCCATTCCTTGCGGTCCATTACTTCATTGCTACCGTAGTAAATGATTTGGGTGACGTTCGACTCGTCTGTAGATTCTTTGTACGAGTTCTCGTAATTTTTCAGATTATGACAGCTTATACCACCATCTATAATGTGGGTGCAGTTGCCTTTCCGGTAAGACAAGCGTCCGTTGTATCCTTTATCCGTACCTTCGTGGGTGGTAAAGGTGACTGAGGTGGAAGTGCCTTTGCCGAACCTGCCCTTGGGAGAATGGAAGAATACTTCGCTGAACCATTGCAGGCGAGGAGAGAGGTGCCACAAGCCTTGCAGGGAAAGACCGTGCCATTCGGTGAACAGTGGGGTACGGCTTGCGGTATAGCCGCTTTCGCCGAAGGCTTCTTTCAGTCCGTAGAAATTGCCGTAACTGATGAGGGAATAATACTGGATATCCTTGTTGCCGTAGGTGGCAAACTCTACGGCCTCATTGTTGCGGTGATAGTGGTACGAGAGTCCGACAGCCCATGCCTGGTTAATCTGCCAGTTGATACCGGCAGCTACCTGCATGTCCATCAGTGTATTTTTATGGCGCAGGTCTTTGTATTTGGCATAATTGGCTGCGGTATAGTCTATGGAAGCTCCGATGCTGAGTTGGGGAAGTGCCTTCCAGCCTATTCCTCCCTGTAGATGATAAGTCTCCATCTTCTTGTCTCCCTTGTTGGAAGAGTTGGCTTCTACAATGTGGAAAGGAGCAGACGGATTGATGAAGGCGGTTCCTTCCATATCTTTCCCTTTAGATTGGAGGTAGCCCATGGCTCCGTAGAGGGTGATGTTCCGGTTCAGACGGTAATACGATTCGGTGTGAATACCTCCCTGGGTATGGTGCTTGCTTTGCTGGTAGTTGTAAAACGAGCCTTGGCCAATGTGGGCGGAGACTTGCAGATATGACAAATGTGCAGGTAGGGACAAGACGGTGAGAAACGCCGGGTTGTGTCCGGCTGTCGTGGTTTCCTGATGCACGGATGTGGCAAAGTCTGCCAGTTGATGAGGCTCGGCAGCGTATATGTCAGAACAGGTGAGGCTATAAGCCCCACCTATCCCAAGTAACAGGTAATGAAATTTTTTTCTCATGTATAAATCGTATTCCTCGGTTGGAAGATTAGTTTCTCAACGACGACTTGGCACGCTGGTGGAAGTCTTTGCTTGAGTTGTTGGTATCCTGATAAATGATGCGGGCTCCGTTTTTGAGAGATGCTTCGGCATCGATACCACTGGGGTCTGTACTGCCTTCTGTACCTCCGCTGTACTGGTAGACCAGCTTGTCTTTATTTCCGGCAATGGCTTCGGTAGCTGCCTTGTCTACATTGCGGTAAAGGGTATATCCCATTCTGCCAGTAGTTTCAATGTATCCGGCATCTACGGCTTCTGTCAGACGTTTCAGTGCACCCGACTCTCCGGCTTTGAAGACTTCGATACCGTCTACAATCCATTCATTGGGTACTTTCTTTCTACCCATCACCTGACTTCCGCCGTAGTTGTTTGTTGTATTGGGGTCGTCGACAAAAGCCTGCAAGGTTGTTCCTTCGGGACGGAAAAGGAAGAAAGCCGGAGAAACCTGGCTCAGCGGCCATGCATTGCCTAATCCGTAGACCATTGCACTGAGGTAGTGTGAAGTAGGGATGGCAGAAGAGGGAGCCGGATAGTATTTGGTATTGCTCAGTCCTGAAGACGGATCGTAGAAGCAATAGTAGTCGGGGTTTGCATAGTTGACAGACTGGGAATAAGTGACGGTGTTGTCGATGGCTCCGCACATGTTGACTACAATCTGTTTACCCGATTCCAGTTCTACCTGTGTGTTGAAATGCCATACAGCCATTCCTGCCGGAGTCCATCCTTCGTTTTTGTAGAAAAGTTCTCCGTTTACATAGTCCTTGTTTGCCGAAGTGGCATTGTAAGGATTGACCATGGCAAAGGCGAGGTCGCTGATATCGACTGTGACAGGCGAGTTGTTGTAAAGCACTACCGACTGGTCGAAGTTGAAGCCTGCGCCTCCTTCATCATCCGGACAGCCTCCGATGTAAAGTTCCTTGATGATGACCGAGCCGCTGTTCGATGCCACCAGTTTCAACGTGATGCTGAGTGGTTGGTTGCCGACCACTACATTGGAGTTTACTCCATTGAAGACCACTACATCGGTTCCGTCTACCCGGGTTTCGGTAGCCGATGCTTCGTAGGTTCCGGAAGGAATCTGGAAGACAGCCTCTCCGCTGGCATTGGTCTTGGCATCGTATTCGGTGTTGTTCACGGAGTTTCTCAGCGTAACTACGACGTTTTCTGCCGGAGTAATGCTGCTTTCCGGATACTCAAGTTTTACTATCAGTTCGGTGGTCTGGTATCCGTTTTCATTGTGGTCGTCGCTGCAAGCGAAGCTTACTGCTGCCAGAATCAGGCAGCACAAGAGATAGAGATTCTTTTTCATATTGCTTTAATGTTTATAATTTCAGCTTCAGTGTAATGCCATAGTTGAAAGTCGGCACATATCCGGAGCCGAAAAGACTGACGTCGGTACCGGTATGATATGATTTGATTTTTCGCATGGTATCGAAAAAATTATTGGCATAAAACGATACGGTCATGTGTTTGCCGATTTCTTTTGTTACATTCAGATTGGCGGAAAAGTAAGGAGAATACTTCCATTCCTTGAACGTATATCCGGAATTGCTTTTCATGACCAGTTTGCTCAGTTCATTGTACAGCTGGGTATCGTTTTGTGCAGCCCAAAGATAGGTTTCCATGAAAGGCTTCAGGTTGTGGATGTCATCCCTGCTTACGTAATAAAGCGGGTAGGTAGCCACATAGTGATCGCCTTCGTAGATACTTCCGCCCGAAGCAGAAGGCAGATTACTGTCTCTGTCATCCAGAATATAGCTTCGGGTACCTCCGCTGTATTCGCTCAGGTTCTGGCGGGAGTTGATGAATGTTCCTTCTACACGGAGAGAGAAAATCATTCTTATTTTAGGTATGTGGGTCGTAATGGTAAGATTGGTGTTCAGCTGCTTGGTAATCATTCCATTGTAGTTTCCTGTCCCTCCCACGTAATAGCCTACATACTGATAAGGCTGTCCGTCGGCCGAGCGAAGCGAACTGGACGACTGATATAATTCTTCGTCAATGCCTTTGTAGCGGTAGTATTTACCGTCGAGACGGATGGATGTATTCAAGGCTTTGATTTTATCGAAATCCAATACCCATTCTACTCCCATGCGGCTGGAAGAAGATGTGTTGAAGCTGATGGTAGCAGTCTCCCAGTCGTTCATGACCGTATAGTCCAACTGCTGCGAGGGGTAGGTACCAGTCTTGTCGCTTACGGTTACAATACCGGTTGTACGGTCTATCTGATACACTCTGTCATCAGCAGGAATCGGACACGATTCGAGAGCCGACTGGTCGGTAAACTTATACTCCATGGGGGTATAGACTGTTTTTCCGTTCGAGGCGTAAGGGTGATTCATCGTATTGTAATAAAACGATACAGAGGCCTTTACACCTTTGAAGCGTGCATCAATCCCTACTTCGCGCATGATGTTGTATTGCCACTTCAAGTCTTTGTTGTATTGCAGACTGCTGGGGTGGGTGTAGTAGGCATAGTAGGCAGTGCCATCGGTAGTGGTGGTGGCTGCAAATGCCAGACGGTCGCGGTAGGTGGTGCGTGGGTAAAGAATGTCGAAAGAGGGGAGTTTGACAGCTTTTCCCCATCCGGCACGCAAGGTAATTCCCTGCAACCAGCCGTCTTTCTGTTCTGCAAAGGTATAACTGGTGTTGAGTCGGGGAGACAGACTGCTTACGGTACCGTAGGCCGATTCTTTGATGAAGGTCATATCCGAGCGTAGTCCGAACTTTACGCTGAGGCGCGAGGCGGGGAACTGTACCTTTATTTCATTCTCGGCATACAAGGCGAGGTTGTGGGTAAAGGGAAGTTCGCTATAGCGGTATTCACGCCAGTCGGAGGTAGTCAGTCTGTTTTCGTAGTAGACTCCTTCTCCTGAATTTCCGTCTCCTTTCAATTCTCCTCCAAGAAGAAGGTTGTTGCTTATTTTTCCGAAACGGTGTGCCCATCTGGCCTTGAGATAGGCATTGTATGTAAGAGGTTTACTGTCTGTAAATGCTGTCTGATACCAGTACCCTACGGGAAGGAGGGTAATGTCGGCGTTGGGATTGTCTTCGTATTTTTCTCCTACAAAATAACCTTCTTCCATGGAGTGGATGGAGGGGTAGGTAGAAGCCATGGACTGGCGGGTACGTACTTCGGACAGCTTGTCGGTGTACGAGAAAGAAAGACCGGCACTTAAATTGGACAACCAGGCTGAGTTGGCGAGATACGTGGCCGAGATGCTTCCCCGAAGAGCGTTGTCGCGCGACTTCTGGTACGTGTTGTTGAATGCATCGGGATCGGATTCGGAATTGAGCCCTCCGATGTTTCCACTGAGGTTGACATCGAAATCCACCTGCTTGTGACGGGCAGTAAGGAAGGTATTCGAGTATTTCAGCGTGAGTGCATTGCGTACGTATGAGGTATAGGGAGAAGCCAGATCGGATACCGAACGGGCACGCTCGTAAGAGGTGTTGAGCATCCCCCGGTGTGCACCCAGGTCGAAGCCTTTGCTCAAAGAATAGACCTGTGTATGAGGACGGGCACTGGCTTCGAACAGGAATGGGGTTTTTCCTTTGAATGTTTTTACTTTGACCATCCCGTTGGTTATGTCGCCATATTCAACCGAAGGAACTCCGGTTATGACTTCGATACTTTCGATATGGTTGCTTCCAATGTTTCTTAAATCGGTGCCCGACATGCCTTGTGTGGCATTGCCGGAAAGACGTACTCCGTCTACTTCTACGGCTGTACCGAAGGAGGAATTACCCAACTCGCTGCTGTTTCCTCCGCGTATGGCAATACTTTGTGATTCGGTTAGTTTGTATGTGGTACTGGTACGTTCGCCCGGGAGCATGCTGATGGCATCGGCCACGCTGATAGACTGAAGATGGTCTAATACGGTGCGGTCGATGGTATAGGCTGTGGTTGCATCGTCTGCTTTCCGGCGGGCGGTTACAGTGACCTCATCGAGTGCCAGTGTGGCTTCTTTTAAGTAGATAGTCGGGTTTTTATCTTTGGAAGAGCGGATAAGGTAGGTCTGGGTTGCATATCCCAGGCAACTGATGGTGAGTTTGGTGTTTGATGCTGGTATGTGTTCCAGACGGAAGTGCCCGTCTTTGTCGCTGATGGCACCCGAACCGGTTGCCTCTACCCATACGGTAGCAAACTCGATGGGAGAATTGGAACTGCTTTCCAAAATACGTCCGGTTACTGTAATGGTTTGCGCCTTACAGAAAATGCTTATACATGCCAAGAAAACTACCAGAAAATATCGCATATACCTTATACCTGTTTGAAATCCGGTGCAAAATTACGGGAAGCATAGTTGCGGCACAATCACCATTTGTTGGTATTTATTGGGATAGGGAGAGGGATAAAAAAGTCCCGGTAATGGGTTTATCCATATGAAAAAGAATGGATAAACTTATCGCCATAGATATAAGTTTAAGGTCTTATTCGTTCGTTTTATTCGACGACGTCGGCTGCACGAACGACGTCGTCGGCTGTACAGCCAACAGCGTTGATTTTATAATCAACGACGGCGATTAAAGCCTCCCATGCCTGTCGCTACCTTTCTATTCTTGTTGCATGATATACATGATATGTTTGTCAAGAGGTCTTGGATTCAGACTCCAGTCTTTTCTGTCTGCATTGCTGGGGATGGAATATCCGGATACAAAAAAGGCCGTCTCAAAGTGAGTTGAGACAGCCTTCATAAATGTATCTAAATGATGATTATTTCACCGGACTGATGCGCAAAGTGTATGAGTAGATACCACTTGACGGACACCAGTATTTTTCGATGGTTTGCGGACCGCAACTTCCGTTACCTACACCACGCTGCATATAGTCGAAGTGGGCTACGGTTTCTTTCAGCGGTTTCAAATCCCACTGGTGACGGGTTTCAGACATGGTGACATCGTCGTGATGCAACAGAGAGAAACCTACCTGTCCTTCTGTTTCGATACGGATACCCTTATGCTGCTTGTTGGTGAACACCAGTTCGCGCAAGTCTTCGCGGTTGCCGCTGGTTTGCGGGTGCATGTATTCTTCCTGCATGTCGCTTACGGTTGTTTCGTAACGTCCGAAGTAAGAACCCATCTTACGGTCGCTGTAGTTTTCCCAAGGACCGCGTGCATAGTAAGATACATTTTCAAGACCTTCGGCAAAGAGGGCTTTCAGACCGATACGGCGAAGTCCTTCCTGACCCGGCATGAATGTAGCTTTTACATCTACTGTTCCGTTGGCATAGATGGTGTATTGCAGTGTGTAAGGACAAAGCGCATCGCGTGAAGCGGTAACAACTACCGATTTGCCGTCTTCCGAAGCTTTTACGGTAGGAACTGCATCTTTTACTTTGCTGTCTTTGTCTGTGTTGGTATCGTTTTCAATCCAGCGGAAGTTATCGTATACGAATCCACCGTTGGGCGCCAATACTGCCATGGTACCGTATGTGTACTCAGTGAGCAGAGAAGATTTCTTGTCGAATACCATTTTTACTACATTGTTGGAAATGGTATAAGCTGTAGCTGTTTCTTCTACTTTGAGTGGCTGTGCCTTGCTGCTTACTTCTACTGCTTTCAGTGTAGCCGGGCGTTCCTGCAGACAGAACTGGTTGGATGCTACAATGTGGCCGGCTTTTGCCCAGCGTGTATCTTCTTTCTGTTTTACTTCGAAAGTGATGAAGTATTCGCTTCCAGCTTCCAATGCTTTCACCGGAGCTGCAATCTGAACAGACTGGTCGGGAGCAGTAGCAGGGATAGCGATGTTTTGTACACTTTCTACCGGTTTACCGTCTTTCAGTACTGTATACGAAAGAGTGAACTGGTCGAGGTTAGTGAAATCGTATTTGTTTGTCAGACTCAGCGTCTGAGTAGCTGGGTTGAAGTTGGAGAATTTGATGTATTGGTATACATGTTTCATTTCATTCAACTTCGGAGTTTCGTGACGGTCGGCAGTAATCACACCGTTGTTCACAAAGTTACCCTGATGAGGTCCCGGATAATCGTAACCACTGTGCAGACCAGTCTTGATTTTACCTGATTTCAGTTCTGCCGGATCGTAGATAGCCTGGTCTACCCAGTCCCAGATACAGCCACCGATGGCACTCTTGCTGCGTTCAATCATGTCCCAGTATTCTTTGAAATTACCCAAGGCATTACCCATACAGTGTGCATATTCGCACATGAAAGTCGGTTTACCGTTATGGTTGGCATCCGAATTGTATACCATCCATTCCAGTGTAGGATACATTACCGATACGAAGTCGCTGGGGGCATCGCCAAATCCGTTGTAATATCCTTCGTAGTGGATGTAGCGATTGTCCAGTTTGCGGACTGCATCGTAAGTAGCATAGAAGTTGGAACCAGGAGAGGCCTCATTACCCAATGACCAGAAGAATACAGACGGATGGTTACGGTCGCGGTATACCATACGTACGGTACGGTCGATAAACATCGGCTTCCATGATTCCTGACTGGAGATACATTCGTGCAGCTTGTCACCGCTGTGGTTAGCCCAATTCAAGTGGCACTCTACATCGGCTTCGTCCATCACGTAAAGTCCGTAGTAATCGAACATGGCATACATCTTGGCCTGACGTGGATAGTGGCTGGTACGTACGGTGTTGACATTATTACGTTTCATCATCAGAATGTCTTTCAGCATCATAGGTACATCAATGGCACGACCCAGTTCGGGGTGTGTATCCTGTGTGTTTACTCCTTTGAACAAGACTTTTTTGCCGTTTACAAGTACCACACTGTTCTTGATTTCGATATGACGGAATCCGTATTTGGTAGAGAATACCGATTCTTCCTTGCCTTTTTTGTCTTTCTGACGTACAATCACGGTATAGAGTTCCGGAGTTTCAGCAGTCCAAAGTTTCAGGTCTTTCAAACCTTCTTTCTTGAACTCAATCTGTTGCTGCTTTTCACCTTTTTTGAACTGTACATTCTGTGAGAAGGTAGCAACGGTCTTGCCTTCCGGATCGAGCAACTCAGCTTCGATAGTTTTTTCGTCTGCTTTACCGTCGCGGTTGTCGATGTCCAGTGCTACATTGAAAGTACCCGATGTATAATGATCAGCTTCGTTCAGTGTGCTGGTGATATAGTGGTCGCGTACGAATGTCTTCGGAGTAGAGAACAGATAAACATCACGGTAGATACCGCTCATGTGGAACATATCCTGTCCTTCCAGATAACTGCCGTCGCTGAAGCGGAATACCTGTACAGATACGTTGTTGTTGCCTTTCTTCACATAAGGAGTGATGTCGAACTCGTGATCGTTGTTGGCTCCTTGTGTGTAACCTACGTATTCTCCGTTCACCCATACAAAGGCTGCACTGTAAATACCTCCGAAGTGAAGGAAAGTACGTTTCTTATCCCATCCTGCAGGCAACATGAAAGTACGTTGATAAGAACCTACCGGATTTTCACCATATTGTCCTTTGAACTCATCGCGCATCTGGATGTAAGGAGGATTGTCTTTGAACGGATAGTCTACATTGACGTAAAGAGGATGGTCGTATCCTTTCATTTCCCAGTTTGACGGAACTTCAATGTTATCCCATTTGGAAACATCATATCCTTTTTTGTAGAAGTCGGTGGGACGTTTGGATGGTTCGTCTACGAAATGGAATTTCCATACTCCGTTGAGCGACAGATAGGCAGCTTTAGTAGGAGTTTCCCATGGGAAATCGTAATATTTGTCCGCTTTCATGGAAGCGGTAGAAGTATAAGGAATATAAGTAGCATGTCCTGCTTCTTTATTCTCTTCAAAGCGGGTTTCATCTTCCCAATAGTTGCGTGTAGCTTCCTGTGCCTGTACATGGACAAAGGAGCTGAGGCCTGCTAAAAGTAAACTGAAAGCAGTAACCTTTTTTTTCCAGAATAAATGCTTCTTCATAGGATAAATTAAAAAATGAATATTAGTAACAAAGGTTGGAGTGTATTACTTATCCAAACATTTTGCGTACTCTCTCTATGCCTGCTACCAGTGCATCGATTTCCTCTTTGGTATTGTATAATCCCAATGAGGCACGAACCGTACCTTCGATACCTAAGCGGTGCATCAGCGGTTCGGCACAATGATGTCCGGTACGAACAGCAATGCCTAATCGGTCGAGTAATGTTCCCATATCGAAGTGGTGTATATCTCCGACAAGGAAAGAAATAACTCCTCCTTTGTGTTTTGCTTCGCCAAAGATACGCATTCCGGGAATTTCTTTCAAACGCTGCATGGCATAAATGGTTAATTCATGTTCATGTGCAGCTATATTGTCCATTCCAATGGCAGAAACATAGTCTAATGCTTTGGCCAGGGCAGTGGTACCGATGTAGTCGGGAGTTCCGGCTTCGAATTTGAAAGGAAGTTCGTTGAATGTAGTCTTTTCAAAACTTACATTCTGAATCATTTCTCCTCCACCTTGATAGGGAGGGAGCTTGTCGAGCCAGTTTTCTTTTCCGTAGAGTACACCAATTCCGGTAGGCGCATATATTTTATGACCACTGAATACATAGAAGTCGGCATCGATATCTTGTACGTCGATTTTCATGTGGGGAATACTTTGTGCCCCATCGATAAGTACGGGTACCTGATGTGCATGTGCAATGGCTGTGATTTCTTTTACTGGATTGATGGTTCCCAATACGTTGGATACATGAGCTACGGAAACCAGTTTGGTACGCGGAGAAAACAGTTTCTCGTATTCGTCCAATAGCAACTCTCCCTGATCGTTCATCGGGATGACTTTCAGCTTGATTCCTTTTCGGGCTGCCTGCAACTGCCAGGATACGATGTTGCTGTGGTGCTCCATGACCGATACAATCACTTCGTCTCCTTCTTGCATCTGGCTGTCGGTAAACGATGATGCTACGAGGTTTATACTTTCGGTAGTACCTCTGGTAAAAATGATTTCGGAAGTGGAACGTGCATTGATAAACTTACGTACTGTTTCTCGGGAAGCTTCGTGCAGATTTGTAGCCTGCTGGGAAAGGAAGTGAACTCCCCGGTGTACGTTGGAATTGACGGAATAATATTCGTCTGTAATTGATTCTACTACGCAACGGGGCTTTTGTGTTGTAGCCCCGTTGTCTAAGTAGATTAGAGGTTTGCCGTATACTGTGCGTGACAGTATAGGAAAATCTTCTCTTATTTTTTGTATGTCGTACATATCAGACTTTTTCTTTGTGTCAAAACAGATTTATTTACAGATGGCACAACCTTGGCATTTGTTCAGTTCGCCGCGGAAACGTTTTTCAACCAACAGGTGAAGACGGTCGCGAAGAGCTTCCATGCGGATGTTGTCGATGACTTCGTTGACAAAAGCAAACATCAGCAACAAGCGTGCTTCCTTCAGGCTGATTCCACGTTGTTGCATATAGAACAATGCATTTTCATCGAGCTGACCTACGGTAGCACCGTGTGAGCATTTTACATCATCTGCATAGATCTCCAGCTGTGGTTGTGTATACATACGGGCTTCTTTGGTCGCACAAATGTTACGGTTCGTTTGTTGTGAAGAGGTGTGTTGTGCACCTTCACGTACCAGCACTTTGCCTGCAAAGGCACCAACTGCCTGATCGTCCAATACGTATTTGAACAACTCATTGCTGGTACAATCTGAAACCTTGTGGTCAATAAAAGTATGGTTGTCTACCTGTTCATTTTTATCGGCAATAGCCATACCGCACAGATTGATTTCTGCTCCACGGCCGGAGAGTGTAACCTCTGTTGTATTGCGGGTTGTACCGTTATGGAGTGTCATACCATTGAGTAAAACATTGCTGTTCGCCTCCTGGTTTACATACAGATTACTGAAGCGTACTGTGCTATTATGAGTTTCTTCCAGTTCGTATAAGTCGAATACGGCATTTTCGCCAACAAAGACTTCTACGACTTGGGTAGAAAGGAAATTAACTTCATCCATAGCATGGTCGCATACAAGCAGTTTGGCTTGTGCACCATCTTCCAGCACGATGACAACACGGCGGTTGACCATTGTGTTGATATCTGCACGGAGGATGTTGACTAACTGGATGGGTTTGTCAACAATGACATTTTTCGGTATATACATGAATACACCGTCCTGTGCAAACATGGTGTTGAATGCTACCACCCCATCTTTCGATGTGTCAGCCAGTTTGCCGTAGTACTTCTTGACTAACTCCGGCTGTTTGGTTGCAACGTCTTTTAAACTGCCGAAAATCACTCCTTCCGGAAGATGTCCGGTAGGTTGTGTATGCTGGTAGAAAGTATCATTTACCACGAAGTATAAGGATGTACTCATGTTGGGCACATCGCATTTGAATACTTCATACGGATTGACCGGAAATTCCAGTCGTTTGAGATTCAAACCATAATCGGGGGCAAAGTACTTGCTAACTTCTGTATATTTATATTTCTCTTGCTTCGTTGTGGGGAAGCCAGCCTGTTCAAAATCAGCAAAAGCCTTTGCGCGGGGAGCGTTGAGTACTTCTGTACTGTTCTTGCAGATAAGGGCTTCACATTGAGAGAAGAGATCAATATATTGTTGTTCTGCTTTCATGCTTATTCTCCCAATTCTTTTTTAATCCAGTCGTAGCCTTTTTCTTCCAGTTCCAAAGCCAGTTCCGGACCTGCTGTTTTTACAATTCTTCCTTTATAGAGTACGTGTACGATATCGGGCTTGATGTAATCCAACAAACGCTGGTAATGAGTGATGACAATACAGCTTGTTTCAGGAGTCTTGAGCTTGTTTACTCCTTCTGCAACAATACGTAGTGCATCAATGTCCAAGCCTGAATCGGTTTCGTCGAGGATGCTGAGTTTAGGTTCCAGCATGGCCATCTGGAATATTTCATTTCTTTTCTTTTCACCTCCCGAGAAACCTTCGTTTACAGAACGATTGGCCAATTTACTGTCCAGTTCTACGATTTCACGCTTTTGGCGCATGAGTTTTAAGAATTCGCTGGCAGATAAAGCCGGAAGTCCTTTATATTTGCGCTGTTCGTTTACGGCAGCGCGCATAAAGTTGACCATGCTTACTCCCGGAATTTCTACCGGATACTGGAAGGACAGAAACAAGCCTTCGTGGCTTCTGTCTTCTGCGCTTAAAGCAAGAAGATCTTTCCCGTCGAAAGTCACACTTCCTTTTGTTACTTCATAGGCCGGGTGTCCTACCAGTACGTTGCTTAATGTACTTTTACCAGAACCATTAGGACCCATGATGGCATGTACTTCACCTGCTTTTACCGTTAAATTGATTCCTTTCAGAATTTCTTTGCCATTGATTGTGGCATGTAAATCTTTTATTTCTAACATACGTGTTGTTTCTTCGTTAATATTATCCTACACTGCCTTCCAATGAAATGGAGAGTAATTTTTGCGCTTCTACGGCAAACTCCATGGGCAGCTTGTTAATTACTTCTTTAGCATAGCCATTGACGATAAGTCCGATAGCATCTTCCGTTGATATACCACGCTGATTGCAGTAGAATACCTGGTCTTCTGAAATCTTGGACGTGGTTGCTTCATGTTCTACAATGGCAGTATCATTGTGAATATCCATGTATGGGAAAGTATGTGCTCCACATTGGCTTCCCAGCAGGAGAGAGTCGCACTGGCTGTAGTTGCGTGCATTTTCTGCTTTTTCTGCCACACGAACCAAGCCTCTGTATGAATTCTGGCTTTTTCCGGCACTGATACCTTTGCTGACAATGGTAGAACGTGTGTTCTTTCCTAAGTGTATCATCTTTGTACCTGTATCGGCCTGTTGATAATTGTTGGTTACCGCTACAGAATAGAATTCGGCAATGGAATTGTCGCCGCTTAGAATACAGCTTGGATATTTCCAGGTAATGGCAGAACCAGTTTCAACCTGTGTCCATGACAGTTTACTGTCTACCCCTTTACAGTTTCCTCGTTTTGTTACGAAGTTGTATACTCCTCCTTTTCCTTCAGCATCTCCCGGATACCAGTTCTGCACGGTAGAGTATTTCACCTCAGCACGGTCTAATACAACAATTTCAACGATAGCAGCATGCAGCTGGTTCTCATCGCGCATAGGTGCAGTACATCCTTCCAGGTATGATACGTAACTGTCGTCATCTGCTACAATCAGTGTACGTTCAAACTGTCCGGTATTGGCCGCATTGATTCGGAAGTAAGTAGAAAGTTCCATCGGACAACGTACCCCTTTTGGAATATATACAAACGAACCGTCGCTAAACACTGCAGAGTTTAATGCAGCAAAAAAGTTGTCTCGGTATCCTACTACAGAACCAAGATATTTTTTTACCAAGTCAGGATGTTCGCGTACAGCTTCACTCATGGAACAGAAGATAATACCTTTTTCCATCAGTGTTTCTTTGAAAGTAGTCTTTACTGAAACAGAGTCCATCACAGCATCTACCGCCATTCCGCTCAGTGCCATCTGTTCTTCCAAAGGAATTCCCAACTTATTGAATGTCTTTAATAATTCAGGATCAACCTCATCTAAACTTTTAGGACCTTCCTTTTTCTTTGTAGGGTCTGCATAATATGAAATAGCCTGATAGTCTATTTCCGGGATGTTCAGATGTGCCCATGTCGGCATTTCCATTGTCAGCCAATAGCGATATGCTTTAAGGCGGAATTCGAGTAACCATTCCGGTTCTCCTTTTTTGGCTGATATAAGCCGTACCACATCTTCATTCAGTCCCTTTTCGATAATATCTGTGTGAACGTCAGTCGTGAAGCCGTATTTATACTTCTCCTGAGTGAGTTCTTTCACATATTTATTGGGTTCTTGTAGCATATAATATCAGTATCTATTAGTTGTTTGGTTACACTTTTAATTTTAGGAATAAATATTCCGGAGAAATCTTTTATCGGATAATATAACAATGATTTGCTCTTTGTGGTTGACTGAATTAAGTTATCTTTAGAATCAATGTATTCTATGAAATAAACAATCATGCTTGTAAGCAGAGCAAATTTAATGACACCCAGTCCGGCTCCCAACCATCTGTTTATAAAGCCAAGATGAATGGCTTCTACAGCTTGTGATAACATGGAAGCCAATAAAGAGATAGTTAAAGGCACTACTAACCAGATTAGAAAAAATGCTATTGTTTGTCCAATAGAAACAGAGGTTCCCAGTTCAACCGCCAGTTTTTCTCCAACAGAAGCAAACAAGGCACGTGCCAGAAGTAATCCGGCTATGAGCCCGACAATAGACGACAGTTGTTTTATGAATCCTTTGGTAAAGCCTAGTATTGCTCCGATGAATATAATACCTATAATTGCAAAGTCGAGAGTTGTCATTTTATTAATAAAAATAATGTCATTCTGAGTGCGTAATAGAACTGCATACATCCAAACGGCATTAGCAGATCCTTCGCTAAGCTCAGGATGACATTATTTAGATAAATATAATTAGCTTATAAAGTCTGTTTTACTTCAATTTCCTCGTAAGTTTCAATAATGTCGCCTACTTTCAAATCATTGCAGTTTGTCAGACTGATACCGCATTCGAAGTTTGTTCCAACTTCTTTTACATCGTCTTTGAAGCGTTTCAAAGCGTTGATTGAACCGGTAAATACAACGATACCATCACGAATCAGACGAGCCTTATCCGAACGTTTAACCTTACCAGTTTTTACCATAGCACCAGCAACCATACCTACTTTGCTGATGTTGAAGACTTCACGCACTTCGATAGTAGCTGTTACCTGTTCTTTCAATGTCGGAGCCAACATACCTTCCATTGCAGCTTTTACTTCTTCAATAGCATCGTAGATGATAGAGTATTTGCGGATATCTACACCTTCCTGTTCTGCCAGTTTAGCTGCATTGCTTGATGGGCGTACCTGGAAACCAACGATGATAGCATCTGAAGCTGCTGCCAAAGAAACATCCGATTCAGAGATCTGACCCACACCTTTATGGATTACATTAACCTGAATCTGTTCTGTTGACAACTTAATCAACGAGTCACTCAAGGCTTCTACAGAACCGTCTACGTCACCTTTGACGATTACGTTCAATTCATGGAAGTCACCCAAAGCTAAGCGGCGGCCCACTTCATCCAGAGTAAGCATTTTCTGAGTACGCAATCCTTGCTCACGTTGCAACTGCTCACGCTTGTTGGCAATTTCACGTGCTTCCTGATCGGTATCGAATACATGGAATGTATCACCTGCTGCAGGTGCTCCGTTCAATCCCAGAATCAATACAGGTTCTGCCGGTCCTGCTTCTTTCAGGCGTTGGTTACGTTCGTTGAACATTGCTTTTACCTTACCATAGTATGTACCTGCCAATACGATGTCTCCTACGTGAAGAGTTCCGTTCGATACCAGTACAGTTGCTACATATCCACGTCCCTTATCCAAAGACGATTCAATGATAGAACCTGTTGCTTTACGGTTTGGATTAGCTTTCAAATCCAACATTTCTGCTTCCAGCAATACTTTTTCCAGCAATTCTGGTACACCAGTACCTTTTTTTGCAGAAATATCTTGTGACTGATATTTACCTCCCCATTCTTCAACAAGGAAGTTCATCGCAGCCAATTCTTCTTTAATCTTGTCCGGATTGGCGTTAGGCTTATCAACTTTGTTAATTGCAAATACAATAGGCACTCCTGCAGCCATAGCATGGTTGATAGCTTCCTTGGTCTGAGGCATGACATTGTCGTCGGCTGCTACAATAATAATTACTACGTCGGTAACCTTAGCACCACGAGCACGCATCGCTGTAAATGCTTCGTGTCCCGGAGTATCGAGGAAAGTAATCTTACGTCCATCTTCCAGTTTCACATTGTATGCACCGATGTGCTGGGTAATACCACCAGCCTCTCCTGCAATTACGTTTGCTTTACGGATATAGTCCAACAGAGATGTTTTACCGTGGTCAACGTGTCCCATTACTGTTACAATCGGAGCACGTGGCTGCAAATCTTCTTCTGCATCAGCTTCTTCTTCGATAGCCTGAGCTACTTCTGCGCTGACATATTCAGTTTTGTATCCAAATTCTTCTGCTACCAGATTGATTGTTTCTGCATCCAGACGCTGGTTGATAGAAACCATGATACCGACACTCATACAAGTAGAGATAACTTGTGTTACAGAGATGTCCATCATGTTGGCCAACTCGTTTGCAGTCACAAACTCGGTAAGCTTTAATATCTTGCTTTCTTCCTGTTCCAGTTCCTCCTGTTCCAATTGGCGGTTCTGGATAGATTCACGTTTTTCTTTACGGTATTTAGCTGCTTTATTCTTACCTTTATTAGTAAGTCGTGCTAAAGTTTCTTTTACCTGCTTAGCTACATCTTCGTCGCTAACTTCTTGCTTGATAACCGGTTTCTTAAAGCGATCTTTATTTGCGTGTTTGTTCGTATTCTGAACATTGCCTTTATTAGCGCGATCATTACGTGCTGCACCATTGTTAGAAGTATTTACAGCATTGATGTCAATACGTTCTTTGTTAATCCGGTTGCGTTTCTTTTTCTTTGAAGCATCATCAGAGTCAGATCTATCACCTTTTTCATCCGTTTTACGAATTTCTTTGATGATAGCATCTTTCATTTGTTTGCGCTGCTCCTGACGCTGTTTATCCTTTTCTTCTCGCTCTTTACGTTTTTCTTCTTTGGTCTTCTTTTTCGGACGTGTCGACTGATTCAGTGCAGCCAAGTCAATTTGTCCCACTACATTGATTTTGGATTTAAATTCAGTAGGACGAATTTTAAATACATCGTCTTCTTTCTCAAGCTGCACATTGTGTACTTCTGGGGTTTCTTTTTTCTCCTCCATTACCTCTTGTTTCAAATCTTCTTCTTTTGTATCCGGTTTAACTGTTTCATTAGAAGTGGTCGTTGAGTTTACGTCTTCCGCTTTTGATGGTGTAATCGTATTATTGACTGCTTCTGTATTATTTTGTTGAATATTATCAAATTTAGGGGTAGCCTGTTCTGTTACAGCAGGTTTTTCTGCGATTGCAGAATCTACTGTAGAATGAACATCTTCGTCTTTAGCAGGTTCGGTAGCAACTGGTTTCGTCTTCTTTTTGTTGAAGCTGTCTAAATCAATTTTACCGACAGGTTTGAATTTAGGACGTACATCATCCGGAACAACAGTCTCTATTACTTCAGGCTTTTTTGTTTCCGGTTGAAGATCTTCAATAGAAACAGAGGCTTTGTTGCGTTCTTTATTCTGTCGTTCCTGAATAATTTTTTCAGACTCTATTTTTAAATCTTTATCTTTACTGAACTCTTTTACAAGTACAGCATACTGTTCATCAGTAATTTTAGTATTCGGATTCGCTTCAATAGTATATCCTTTTTTTTGTAAAAAGTCTACTACCGTGGTGATTCCTACATTTAAATCTCGTGTTACTTTATTTAGTCTAATCGTCATACGTTTATCTAATTTTTTTATAGAGTTCTGAAAAAAGTTACTACTCACGACTGTTGTTCACCAATGAACGATGTTTTTGCCGGTTTCTGTAAACTATTCTTCAAACTCTGCTTTTAAAATCTTCAGCACATCGTCCACTGTGTTTTCTTCCAAATCTGCTTTTTCTATCAGCATTTCACGTGGAGCATTCAATACACCTTTTGCTGTATCAATACCGATACTCTTGATGGCATTGATTACCCATTCATCGATTTCATCTTTGAATTCATCCAAATAGATGTCTTCATCCATTGCATTTTCGTCCAATTCTCTGTATACATCAATTGTATATTCAGTCAGCATACTTGCCAGCTTAATATTAAGACCACCTTTACCGATAGCCAAAGATACTTCTTCCGGTTTCAAATATACTTCTGCTTTCTTTTCTTCTTCGTGCATTACGATAGAAGAAACTTTTGCCGGACTTAAGGCACGCTGTATAAACAGCTGGATGTTTGATGTATAATTGATTACATCGATATTCTCGTTACGCAATTCACGTACAATACCATGTATACGAGAACCTTTTACACCTACACAAGCACCTACCGGATCGATACGTTCGTCGTAAGATTCTACTGCAATCTTCGCACGTTCTCCCGGAATGCGGGCAATCTTTTTAATTGTAATCAATCCGTCGTTGATCTCCGGAACTTCCTGTTCGAACAAGCGCTGGAGGAACATTGGAGAAGTACGGCTCAATATAATCTTAGGATTGTTGTTTTTGTTGTCAACGCGAGCTACGACAGCACGAGCTGTTTCGCCTTTGCGGTAGAAGTCACTCGGAATCTGTTCTGTTTTGGGCAATAACAGTTCATTGCCTTCATCATCCAGCAGCAAGATTTCCTTTTTCCAGATCTGGTATACTTCTGCGCTGATGACAGTTCCAACTTTGTCTATGTATTTGTTGTATAAACTGTCTTTTTCCAGTTCCAAAATCTTGGAAGCTAATGTCTGGCGAAGATTCAGAATTGCACGGCGACCAAATTTTTCGAATATAACTTCATCTGTTACTTCTTCGCCTACCTCGTATGAGCTGTCTATTTTACGAGCTTCTGTCAACGAGATTTGTGCATTCGGATTAGTTAATTCATCATCTGCTACTACTTCTCGATTACGCCATATTTCGAAATCGCCTTTATCCGGATTTACGATTACGTCATAATTTTCGTCTGTACCAAACATTTTTGCAATCACACTGCGGAAAGACTCTTCCAATACGCTAACCATTGTTGTGCGATCGATGTTTTTTAACTCCTTAAATTCCGAAAATGTGTCAATTAAACTGACAGTTTCCTCTTTTTTCGCCATAATTATTTAAAGCTAATTAAGTATTTGGTATATTTTATTTCTTCGTATGTAAAAGTAATATCTTGCTCTACCAGTTTGGGGCGTTTGGCTCCTTCCGGCTTGATTTTTGTTTCGACAGTAATCGTAAAGTTTTCTTCGTTGGCGTCGCTCAATACTCCAACGTATTTTTTACCATCTTTAGCCAATACTTCCACATCGGTTCCGATATGAATCAGGTATTGTTTTAGAACCTTGAATGGTTGTCCGATACCGGCAGATCCTACCTCTAATTCGTAATCTTCCTCTTCCCGGTTCAATTTCGATTCTATGTATCGACTTAATTCCACACAATCGTCGATCCATACACCTTCTGCATGGTCTATCTCAACAACGATTTTATCATCTGGACTTACTGTAATATCGACCAGAAAATAATCTTTTCCCTCCAGCCATTCGTTAACTATTCGGGTAACAACATTTTTATCTATCATGCATTAACTATATAAGAACAAAAAAAGGAGCTAATCGCCCCTCCACCTTTCATCCATTTCGCTGCAAAGATATAAATAATATAATGTATTGCAAAATTATAGGGAATTTATTTCCTGTTTAAGAAAATTTAGTTTTTATGTAAAATGGTCTTGGAATTCTGCACTTTTTTTAGAAATTTGGACTAGATGTCTTATAAAAATATGTTTTTTATGCTAAAAGGGGATATTAGTAAAAAGTTTTCCTATATTTGCTTACAAAATGATATAATAAGATTGCTTATGGAGAAAATTGATAATCTTGACAAGCAGATTCTGGAAATTATTTCTCAGAATGCCCGTATTCCATTTAAAGATGTAGCGGAAGAATGTGGTGTGTCGCGTGCAGCTATTCATCAGCGTGTACAGCGTTTGATAGATCTGAATGTAATCGTTGGTTCAGGATACCATGTAAACCCCAAAAGCCTGGGATACAGTACTTGTACTTATGTAGGTATTAAACTGGAAAAAGGTTCTATGTATAAAAGTGTGGTTGCCGAATTGGAAAAGATTCCGGAAATTGTGGAATGTCACTTTACTACTGGTCCGTATACCATGCTTACCAAATTGTACTCTACAGACAACGAGCATCTGATGGAGTTGTTGAACTCAAAGATACAGGAAATACCAGGGGTAACTGCTACAGAAACACTGATTTCGTTGGAGCAGAGTATTAAGAAAGAAATTCCTATTCTTAAAGAACAGAAATAATGGACTGGCTTGTATCCTGTCATTTAGGAGGTGTGGTAATAGGAATATGCACTTTCCTGATCATCGGTTTATTCCATCCGGTTGTAGTCAAAGCTGAATATTATTGGGGCACTCGTTGTTGGTGGGTGTTTTTGGTGTTAGGCCTGATGGGAATGGCTGGTTCAATTATTATTCAAAATTTGCTGGTGTCATCTTTATTAGGAGTTTTTTCTTTCTCTTCGTTTTGGACGATTAAGGAGCTGTTCGAACAGCGGCAACGTGTGTTGAAAGGATGGTTCCCGATGAATCCCAAGCGAAAGCATGATTATGAAACAAATCAATGAGTTTATAAAACGAAAAATCTGAGGTTCAGAAATGTATCTCAGGTTTTTTGTTTTATGGAGCTATAGAATTGAAATTATTCAAACTGAATCTATTATTTTATGAAAAAGACATTTGTTTTTATTTGTTTCCTTTTGATAGGAATCAGTCAGGTTTTGTATGCGGGAAAGCCGAAAGCCAAGCATGTAGTGTTGATTGCTTTAGATGGATGGGGAGCTTACAGTGTTCCGAAGGCGAAAGATATTCCTCATATCAGCCAATTGATGGCCGAGGGTTGTTATACATTGAAGAAACGCAGCGTGTTACCTTCTTCAAGTGCAATAAATTGGGCTTCGATGTTTAATGGAGCTGCTACGGAGATTCACGGATATACTCAATGGGGTTCCAAAACTCCGGAAATTCCCTCCAGAGTCTTGAATAAACATGGCGTATTTCCTACGATTTTTTCTATCTTGCAAGAACAGAAACCGGAACTGAAAACAGCTTGTTTGTATGAGTGGGATGGGATTAAATATCTGATAGATTCTTTGGCTGTTTCTCATCACGCTCTTGCTCCTGATTATGCGAATCATCCGACTTTGCTTTGCGAAATGGCCGAACAATATATTAAGGCCGAACGTCCCCATTTTATTGCGGTATGTTTTGATCAGTTAGACCATACGGGACATGATGCAGGACATGATACTCCATCTTACTACGACAAATTGAAGGAACTGGACAGTTATGCCGGACGTATTATGCAGGCTGTTAAAGATGCCGGGATGTGGGAGGATACGATTATTATGATGACGTCCGATCATGGAGGAATTAAGACCGGACATGGAGGAATTACTTTGGAGGAAATGGAAATTCCTTTTATCATTGCAGGAAAAAATGTGAAAAGAGGGGGCGAGTTTGAAGAAAGTATGATGCAATATGATACAGCTTCTACTATTGCATATATTTTCGGGGTAAAACAGCCTCAAGTTTGGGTAGGACGCCCCATGACGCAAGTTTTTAAATAAAGGGTTGAAGTAAGTTTGACGTTTGATGAAGGCTGTCTCAGATAAACTTGAGATGGCCTTTGTCTTTTCTTGAGGAGCGTATCATGTAACAGGAATCGGGAAACAGCGATGGACGTCGGAGGTTTTAATCGCCGTCGTTGATTGTGCAGCCGCCGGTGTTGGCTTTGCAGCCAACGTGGTTGTTTGTGCAGCCGACGACGTCGTATGAAGTCAGTGAATAGAATCAGGCACTTTTGTCTATGATAATGGATTTGTTTTCTGCAGGTGCATTGAATCGGGGAAAATCTTAATATCTTAGAGATAAATGCAGAGGACTAAAAAGATACGAGACTATCTCAAATCTGTTTTGAAATAGTCTCGTGCCTTTTATAAATATTCTTGTAATGGGAGTTCTTTGTGTAATACTCCTAGTGCATTCATGGCCAATGCTCCCATTTCGTCTTCTCCGGGGATGATGATGACCGGAGCCAGCTTATGAATCCATTGTGTGAGTAAATCGGTGCAATATTGGCAGTGTGCGATACCACCTGTCAGGATGATGGCATCGGTTTGACATTCCAGGGCTACATGCATGGCACCTACCTGTTTGGCTACCGTGTAAATCATGGCATCCAATACAAGCTTATGTTTTTTATTTCCGGCATGTGCCCATCGCACGATAGTGGGTACATCTGTGGTTCCTAAATGAGCAAGTAATCCTCCTTTGCCGTTCAGCATTTTCCGTATTTCTTCGTATTTATATTTGCCGCTGAAACAAAGGTCTACCAGCTGACGTGCCGGAACTGTACCTGCCCGTTCCGGGCTGAACGGACCTTCTCCATTCAATGCGTTGTTTACATCAATTACCTTTCCGAAGTGATGCGCACTGACCGAAATTCCTCCTCCCAAATGCACTACAATCAGATTCAGCTCTTCGTATTTTTTGTGAATGCTGGCTGCATATTGTCTTGAAACTGCCCGGCTGTTTAAAGCATGAAAGATGGAGATTCTTGGAACCTCCGGAATACCGGTCAGTCGTGCAATGTCGCGCAACTCGTCAGTAACTACAGGGTCGGCAATAAAAGAAGGGCATCCGGAGTGAGAGGCAATGTCATCAGCAATGAGTGCTGCCAGATTGGAAGCATGTTCCATATTGGCATTCCAAAGGTCATGCTTGATACGTTCATTGATGCGGTATACTCCTCCCGGAATGGGCTTAAGGAGACCTCCACGAGCTATGATGGCATCGAAGTGAAGGGGTATTCCGGCCTTGGCAAGTGCTGTATATACATGCTCTTTCCGGTATTCGTACTGTTCGTTGATGTGATGATAGGGAGCCAGTTCTTCGGCAGAATGATAGACACTTTCTTTCCAAACCTGTGTGCTGTCTTCGTATACAGCCAGTTTGGTCGAAGTAGACCCTGGGTTGATTACAAGTATTTTCATAACAGTCAGTCGTTTTGATTGCCGGCAAGGCAAGCCAATGCCAGGCTGTAAAATTTTGAATTACCCGAATCGCTACGCGATGGAACAACTACAGGGGCAATGGTTCCTGTAAGCATGCCCGCCATATTTGCATCTCCAAACAGCGATAAGGTTTTGTAAAAAGTATTTCCGGATTCGATATTCGGGAAGATTAAAATATCTGCATTTCCCACAACAGGAGAACTGAGTCCTTTTATTTCTCCACTGTGTCTGTCGCAGGCTGTCTTTGCATCCATTGGTCCGTCTATGAAAATCTTTCCTAACCTTCCTTGTAGAGCTTCTTCTTTCAGTTGTGCATAACTTAATGTATGCGGAAATTTTTCATTGGTTTTCTCGGAGCAGTGAATCAGTGCGATGCGGGGTTGCTCGTGTCCTAAACGATGGCAGATTTGCGTATCCGACTTTATCATGGCGCGGAATTGCTCCAGAGAAGGACGTGGAATAACTGCTGCGTCCGAAAAGAAAAGCAACTTATGATATAAGGGGATTTGTGCAAGGGAAACATGGCTGAGTATTCCTCCTTCGGGCAGTAATCCTTTTCCTTTCTTAAGTACGGCACGAAGCAGATTGTCTGTATTGATAAGCCCTTTCATTAGAATGTCGGCTTCGCCTGTTCGTACCAGCTCTACGGCCAGTGCAGCAGCTTCGTCGGGCGTGGGTGCGGTATATACACGGACGAAGTCCGGAGAGGCGGCATGCAGACGGTCGGCTATAGTCCGGTGGTTCTCATCGGTTACCAATAGATAAGACGCAATCTCTTCACGCAGACTTCGGATAATGACATATTCTGTATGAGGGTCATTGGGGCAAACTACTGCCACTCTGCGGCGGATACAGCGAGAGCGCAATACATTCACTAATTGGCTGAGTGATCGGATTGGTTCCATATATTAGATTTTTTTCAAATATGGGAAAATAATCTGGATTTATCTCTATCTTTGTTTCACTTCTAAGAAAGATTTAACTTATGAAAACGTTTCAAAACTTCGATATTGAAGCGGACTATAAGGCGCTACATAGTCGCTTTCCCAATCATGCCGATGCTCCTTTGATAGGTATTACGGCGAATTTCAGTGAGGGTAATTTGATGCTGGCCCCGGGCTATTATACTTCAGTTCTTCGGGCGGGAGGTATTCCTGTTGTGATTCCTCCGACAGAAGATACAGATGCTTTGATCGGTTTGCTCGATACGCTTGATGCCGTTTTATTGAGTGGTGGTGCCGATTTGAATCCGTTGTATGTGGGCGAGGAGCCGATACGCGAATTGCAGGACATTAATCCCCATCGCGACCGTCAGGAGTTATTGCTGGTACGTCTGGCAGCAAATCGCCAACTTCCTATATTAGGTATTTGCCGGGGTATGCAGGTGATGACAGCAGCAATGGGGGGAACCCTTTATCAGGACATTTATGCGCAGCGGGAGGGAGAGTCTGTCAAACATAGTCAGAAACTTGACCGGGCTTACGCTTCGCATACTGTTCAGATTGTCCCCGAATCATTATTGTCGGATGTGCTGAATACTCTTACTGTTGCTGTCAATTCGTTCCATCATCAGGCAGTCAAGGAGCCGGCACCCGGCTTTCGTGTTTCGGCTTATGCTCCCGATGGAGTGATTGAAGCAATTGAAAGTACCGAATATAAGTCGATGCTGGGAGTACAGTGGCATCCCGAATGTTTCATCTTGAATGGGGATGAATACATGATGCCGATATTCGACTGGCTGGTACGTGAGGCTCATTCTTTCCGTAGGGCAAAACGCTTGCACAGCCGTTTGCTGACTCTCGATACCCATTGTGATACGCCCATGTTCTTTGGTCAGCAAATTAATTTTGCGTCTCGTGACCCTAAAATCAAGGTCGATTTGCATAAAATGACCGAAGGGCGTCAGGATGCCACCATTATGGTTGCTTATCTGGCACAGAAAGAACGTACAGAAGAAGCTTTGCTGGCTGCAACAGCCAAGGCAGACCGCTTGCTGAACGAGATAGAGCGTATGGTGGCCATGAACTGCACGGCCGTAGACATTGCTTATACTCCGGCCGACTTGTATCGTTTGAAGCAGGCTGGAAAGAAGGCAATTATGCTGGGTATAGAAAATGGATATGCCATTGGTAAAGATTTAAGTAATGTGGAACGTTTCCGCCAAAGAGGGGTGGTATATATGACATTGTGCCATAATGGAAACAATGATATCTGCGGTTCGGCACGTTATAATGAAGAGAATCTGGGTGTCAGCGCTTTCGGTGAGCAGGTCATCCGGGAGATGAATCGGGTAGGCATGATGGTTGATTTGTCGCATGCCGGTGAACGGACTTTCTATGATACGTTGGATATCAGTGCGCAGCCGGTGGTTTGTTCTCACTCTTCTGCACGGGCACTGTGCGACCATCCTCGTAATCTGACTGATGCACAACTCAAGGCTATTGCCGACAAGGGTGGTGTAGTGCAGGTTTGTCTGTATAGCGGATTCCTGCGTCAGGATGCTCCGGCTACGATTGAGGATGCAATTGAACATATCAATCACATGGTCAGTGTGATGGGCATAGAACATGTGGGCATCGGAACCGATTTCGATGGCGATGGAGGTATTATAGGGTGCAATGATTCGTCGGAACTGATTAATCTGACACGGCGCTTCTTGTTGGAGCGTTATGATGAAGAGGCAATTCGTCTGCTTTGGGGAGGAAACTTCCTGCGGGTGATGGAAGAAGTGCAGAAAAACAGCTACCTTTGCAGCTGTAATCATTAAAGATAACGGAAATGAAAAGACTGATTAGAAATATAGGAGGAGTGTGTTTGCTGGCATGTGCATGTGTGGCGTGTGGCAGTAGTAACAACAAAGCCAAACAGGAAGAACAGACGGAAGAACAGGCCTTTGTGCAGGCTCCGGCTTTCAATGCTGACAGTGCTTATGCTTATGTAGAAAAGCAGGTGGCTTTTGGTACACGTGTGCCGAATTCGGCTCCTCATAAGGCTTGTGGCGATTATCTGGCTGATAAGTTGGCTGGATTTGGAGCGAAAGTGTATAATCAGTATGCCGACTTGATGGCGTACGATGGTACAATGCTGAAGGCCCGTAATATTATTGGGGCTTATAACCCGGAATCGAAAAAGCGAGTTTTACTTTGCGCACATTGGGATACACGTCCGTATGCCGATGAAGATGAGGCAAAGCATCACCGTACTCCTATCGATGGGGCAAACGACGGAGCCAGTGGGGTAGGTGTTTTGCTGGAAATAGCCCGTCAGTTGCAGAAGCAAGCACCGGCTATTGGAGTTGATATTGTATTCTTCGATGCGGAAGATTATGGAACACCTGATTTCTATGAAGGTACCCATCGCAGCGATACTTGGTGTTTGGGTTCACAATATTGGGGACGTATTCCGCATGTACCCGACTACAAGGCTCGCTTTGGTATTTTGCTCGATATGGTAGGCGGTAAGAATGCATCGTTCTATTACGAGGCCTATTCCAAAAATACGGCTCATACCGCCATGCAGAAGATATGGGATGCAGCGCATCGTATAGGGTATGGAAATTATTTCTTGAAAAAAGATGGAGGACATATTACCGACGATCACATGTATGTACATCGGTTCCGCCAGATTCCGTGTGTCGATGTCATCGATTTCGACCCGAACAGTGATACAGGCTTTAATCATACCTGGCATACACTGAAAGATAATATGGAACATATTGACAAGGCTACTTTGCAGGCTGTAGGCCAGACTGTGATGACGGTGATTTATAATGAAAAATAAAAAAATAAAAGATATGAAGACAATTAACGAACTGCAAGACGAGGTAATCGAGGAATTCAGCGATTTTGAAGACTGGATGGATAAGTATCAGTTGCTCATTGATTTGGGCAATGAACAGGAACCACTCGATCCGAAATATAAAACAGAACAAAATCTGATAGATGGATGTCAGAGCCGTGTATGGTTGCAGGCTGACTTGGTGGATGGAAAAATTATATTTCAGGCAGAGAGTGATGCTTTGATTGTAAAAGGTATTGTAACCTTACTGATTAAAGTGGTATCAGGGCATACTCCCGATGAAATATTGAACAGCGATTTGTATTTTATTGAAAAAATCGGTCTGAAAGAACATTTGTCGCCTACCCGTAGTAATGGTCTGCTGGCAATGGTGAAACAGATGCGTATGTATGCGCTTGCCTTCAAGGCGAAGAATGCCTGAGGCAGACGGACTTTTTCCCTGCGGGAAGCGACAGGAAACAATGGTTCGGGAAGAGAGGCGGAAGCATATTCCGGTTCTTTTCCCGAACTGTTTTTTATGCCTGTCTTAGCCGTTCCTTGGCGTATCAATCCTTTATCCGAAACCCTCGCCCCTGCAATGACGCGCCCTCGTCCCTGCAATGACGAGACTTCGCCACTGCAATAGCGAGGTTTTTAATTCTTGAATTAGTCTGTAAAAATGCATGAACCAAAATCTTACCTTATCTGACTTTTATGTCGCATTTCTTCTTTGTTTGATGAGTAGCCATTGATATAATGTCTGTATACTGCTTACAATGCATACAGTTGTGAGCGAAGGGTATCCATTCATGTAAAAGAAAAATATCCACCAGATTGCAGTGGCAATGGTGAGCATATATACTTCTGCTTGCATGAAAGGTTCTTTATTCTTTTTCCATGTAAACACTCCGTATAGGGTGCTGATTGCAGAGAGTCCCATGATGACGGTCAGTAACCACTCTTGATGACAGATGCTTTCTATTGTTCCATATATGCAAGCAAGGCATAGTGCAATTGAAAGCAAAATATCAATAAAGCTGTATATTTTCTCTTGTATCATGATTACTTATTTATTCGATTGGTGTCAAAAAGTTTCCTTCTATTTCGTTTCCTTCCATATCGTAGAAGAGGATGCTGTAATTCCCCTCCTTATATGGGAGTAATTCGATACGGATAGTTTCTGCGGTAGTAGCTGTAAGAAGTTTTTGATATACAATGCCTACTTCTCCTTTTACGATTACTTGGTAAGTGGAGTTTTCCTTAAACAGAATCATGATTGTTGTTTCTTCTATTGAAACATCAATGGGAATCTGACTTTGGGTGTTAGAAGGCTTTTTGTTGCTCAATGTTAAAGATATTTTTTCCTGAGCATAAATATTACTTGATATAAGTAATAAGGAGATGGTCTGTAGTAAAAATATTTTCTTCATGGCATTTATATTATGATTTTGGTATGATACAAAGTTATGTATAGGTAGGTAGTAATGCAAGAAAGACAGGTGGACAAGAGGTAGACATGTTTGGATTGTAACATCTTGATAATTAATACTTATTATTTGTGTATGGAATAAAAAGGTAGACATACCAGATACCCGTTGAAAAAGGAGGAAAAATAGAGCGTATTTGTTGGGTATTTATATGTATTTGTTATCTTTGTACATGTCTTTACTTGAAAAATACTATGAAACATATATATGCTGTTATTCTTGGTGTCATTATAGTATTGTTCATACTGTTTTCGCTCTTTTATCAAAAGCAATCGGACGGGACAGATATGCCTCTGAAACAGGTGGAACAATTGATGCAGGAAAGACCGGACAGTGCATGGAAGTTGTTGCAGCATATACCGCAAGTCTCAAAGTTTGATGAAGAAAGCCAAGCTTTTTATGCATTGTTGTTTACACAGGCGCAATATAAGAATCATATTCCGGTAGAAAACGATTCTCTTCTTCGCATTGCAGAGCGGTATTATCAAGACAGCCCGGACTCTTTGTATAAAGCATGGACTTATTTCTATTTGGCACAGTATTGTCGTGATTCGGGAGAAAAGGAAAAGGCATTGAGCTATTTTCAACTGGCAGACAGGGCAAGCAGGAATATCTCCAATGATCGACTTCGTTTTCTGCTAAACCTGCATTGGGGAAGTTTCCTGATAGATGAAACAGATACAGAGGATGGCATCGGGAAGTATAGGGTAGCGAAAGAACATGTCATTCGGTTGAAAGATACATTGGCTTTGGTGAATTTGTATGATAATTGGGGATGGGGGTATTTGCTGAATGGGAAATACGAACAGGCGGACAGTATGTTGAATTTAGGATTAAAATTGTCTTTGATGATTGAAAACAGATATTATGACGCTTATTTATTGAATCATTTGTCTTTGGCGGCCCGTCTGAGAGGGGAATATTTTTTAGCTTTACGTTTGCTTGACCGTAGCATTGGCATCTTTCAGCAGGATTCTACGGAACTTTATCCTTTATGGATCAATAAGGGAGAGATTTATCTGAACATGGCACAATACGATTCTGCCCGTTTTTATTTTGAGAAAGACCCCCGATACACTACTTTGTACGAAAAAGCCGGTCATCATCGTTTGTGGGGCATGTACGAGGAGAAAATGAAAAACTATGCAGGAGCATTGGAACATAGCAAGCGTTATGCGGCACTGTTGGATAGTATTCATGAGGAAGAATTGTCGTTTAAACTGACGGAACTCCAGCGGAAATATGATTATTCGTTGGTGCAGAGCGAGAACAAACTGCTGAAAGTAAAACGGCAGCGTCTTTATGTAGTTCTTTTTAGTATCTGTACGGTGGTAATGATTGTAGGGATGGTATCCTTTTTTACACATAGGGAAGAAAAACGGATAATGTCGGAACAAATTCGCTCAAAGGATGACCTGATGAAGCAGATTCGTTTGCAACTTCAGAAAGAAACTATTGCCTTGCAGTCTGCACGTGAAGAAATGGTAAGCAGGGAATTGAACTTGGCAACGGAATTATCGGAGAGAGAAAAGGTTATTAAAGAATATTTGTCCAATGAGCAGTCTATGCGTAAGGAAGTATTGCGTCATAGTGAAGTAATCAAAAAAATGGAGGTGTTGAATGAAATGAGCCAGCGGGATAAAAATCGGAATAGTGATTCGATTATGCTTTCTGCAGATGAACTGGCTAATCTGGTGGAGGTAGTGAATCTTTGTTATCATCATTTTGCAGAACGTTTGTGGAAACAGTTTCCTGCCCTTACAGAAACGGATATTCATCTGTGTTGTCTGATAAAAATAGGAATCTCCAACGCTGAGATTTTGTATTTACTGAATACAAACAAGGCGGCTTTGAAAAAGCGTAAGAACCGTATGAAGCATGAAAAGATGGGAATGGGAGAGAATGATTCGTTCGATGGTTTTATATTGAATTTTTAGCAGTGTTCTTGTCTTTTCATGATGATTTTCCTTTATATTTAAACACTTCTTCGCTGAAGTGGTTTTGAAATTTATTTGTATTCTTATTTCATGCTTATTCTATTTATAATGAGGTGGATGGAAGTGTGAAAGCATATTCTTGCAAAGTATAGGATAGAGGAAATGGATTTGAAATTGAATTTATTGCTGTTTTTCTTGGATTGGGAGATGAGGAGTTGTAAATTTGGATAAAACATGAGTTTATGGACAATTTCTTTTTGGAAACACGAGACGTGGTCAAGCGTTATGCAGACCATACGGCTCTAAACGGAGTCAGCATTCAGGTGCCCGAAGGTAAAGTATTTGGTCTGCTCGGGCCGAATGGTGCCGGTAAAACCACTTTAATCCGTATCATCAACCGTATTACGGCTCCTGATGCCGGAGAAGTGTATTTTGACGGTCATTTGTCTCGTCTGGATGATATTTATCGTATTGGATATCTTCCCGAAGAACGAGGCTTGTATAAGAAAATGAAGGTAGGCGAACAAGCCATTTATTTAGCACAGCTGAAAGGGTTAAGCCGGCAAGACGCTACAACTCGTTTGAAACATTGGTTCGATAAATTTGAAATTACTTCCTGGTGGAATAAAAAGTTGGAAGAGTTGTCTAAAGGAATGCAGCAAAAAGTGCAATTTATCATTACGGTGCTGCATGAACCTCAATTACTGATATTCGATGAGCCTTTTTCTGGTTTCGACCCTGTGAATGCCGAATTGCTGAAAAGGGAGATATTGGAGTTAAAGCAAAAAGGACATACCATTATTTTTTCTACACACAATATGGCTTCAGTAGAAGAAATTTGTGATAAGATTGCCTTGATAAGCCATTCGGAAGTGGTTCTGCAAGGGGAAGTGAAAGAAGTTCGTAGTCGTTTCAAGACCGATACTTATACACTGGTCACACAAGGAGATGTGTTGTTGCAAGATACACCGCTTTTCGAGGCTGCTTTGAAGGAAGAAGAGGGACAGGAGCGATATTATACGGTGAGAAAGTTGCAGGATGTGCCTAATACTGTTTTATTGTCGGAACTTGGGAAGCAGACAGAAATTCTGTCGTTTGCAGAATGTATTCCTTCTATGAACGAAATATTTATCCGTACGGTTGAAGGAAAAAGCAATCAGTAAGCACTTTTGCTTGAAGATTTACAATCTTAAAAACTAAAAGCTATGTCTAAAATATGGATTATTATACAACGTGAATTCTTGCATCGCGTGACCAAGAAATCATTTATTGTGCTGACAATTCTGATGCCTTTCATTATAGCAGCTACTGTTTTTGTACCGGTATGGCTCTCTATGGTGAAAAGTGATGTGCCTCAGAAGGTAGTAGTCATTGATGATACAGGAAAGTATCTTCCTCAATTCAGAAACAACGAGTCGTATAGCTTTGTACCGGCCTTGAAAATGGAGCCTGAGTTTCGTAGTGATACCACGGATGTCAGTGCGGTGGTGATGATTACGGATGATTTGATTCAGCATCCGGAGGCTGCTACTATTTATTCTCGTAAGGAAGTGCCTAAGAGCTTGTCTCGTCTGGTAAATGAGGTACTGAATGAACAGATACGTCATGATAAGCTGGAAAGATATGATATCCCGCAGCTGGAAGATATCATGAGCGATTTTGAAACTTCATATTCGGTACGTACTGTGAAGTGGGCAGATGATGGAACTGCCAGTGAGTCGAATTCTTTGGTGGCAATGATGTCAGGGATGATACTTACCTTTCTTATCTATATGTTTATCATGGCATATGGTGGAATGGTGATGCAGAGTGTAATGGAAGAGAAAACAAACCGTATTGTAGAATTGATTATCTCTTCAGTAAAACCTTTTCAGCTGATGATTGGCAAGATTATTGGCATCGGTCTGGTTGGTATTCTGCAGTTGTGTATTTGGGGAGTAATGCTGTTTGTGATTTTAGGCGTGACGGGTACTGCCTTTGGCTATTCTGCCTTGCAGTCGCCTGATATGACGGGAGCAATGATGGGAGCTTCTGCAGCTCCTGTGAGTGATGATACGACATCTTTACTGGCTGCTTTATACAACATGGATTTTCTGAAGTTGGGCGCGTTTTTTGTTCTGAATTTTATAGGAGGTTATCTGATTTATGCCTCTATCTTTGCGGCTATTGCAGCTTCGGTAAACGAGCAGGAAGACTCACAACAGTTTATGCTTCCGGTTACACTGTTGTTGGTTTTTGCTATGTATGCGGCTATTGCCAGTGCAGATAATCCGGATGGTCCGTTAGCTGTATGGTGTTCAATGATTCCGCTGACATCTCCGGTAGTAATGATGGTCCGACTCTCTTTTGATGCTCCCATGTGGCAGCTGATATTGTCGCTATGTATTTTGTATGGCACTGCCCTAGGGTTGATTTGGACAGCAGGAAAAATCTATCGTGTAGGTATTTTGATGTATGGTAAAAAGCCTTCGTTGAAAGAAATGTTTCGTTGGATACTTTATAAATAAATGTTCAGGTAAATAATTCCTGTAGCACGGTCAGTGATTTCAGTTCCGGAAAGTCTGGAAGATGGAGTCTGTAATATTCATCCATGATGTCTAAGCAACGATTCCGTTCTCGGCGACTCATGCTGAAAAGATGCATCGTGTCGTAATTCATACGTAGTAGTGTGCGGATTTGTGCGGCTTCTTCGGGCCGTACAAACATTCCGTGCAAAGGCTTAGAAGGGGAAAAACAAGCATTCATTAAGTCAAAGTAGCAGCCATCAGTATAGTTTTCTGTATTAGGATAGAGTCCTAAAAAACGGGACAGACGCATCAGAAAGACCAGGTGGAAGTTGGCGAAATTGCTATCACATGTATCCAGCCATTGGATAGAATGGATAAGGTAAGCAAAAAGTGGTCTGTTCTCCGCTTCTTCTTTAAGTGCACGGAACAGGAATTCTGCCAGAAACATGGCAATGGCCGATTTGTATGGATCGTAAGGAAGACTGTGGAATAGATACCACATTCTGGCTTCTTTGATAGGGTGAAGTCCTGTCTTGGGACGTATTTCCGCTTCAAATTCAACAATCGACAAAGGTTGAAACAAGACTGATTTTACTGTAGCCTTGCGTGAACGGGGGAGTGGAACCAAAAAAGACATTTCTCCTTCGGTCTCCGTATAGATGTGGATAATGTTCGATTTGTCGTTGTACTTTACTGTATGTAGTACGATGCCTGTATATTTTTGTAACATAGTAATACAAAGATATAGAATCTGAACTAAAATGAATACATAAAAGGAGCTGAGATATATGGGAAGATGGCTTTTTAGACTTTTTGTAGGTCTTTGTAATCAAATAATTGAAAAAAAATATCAGAAAGTTTTGCAGGTATGAAAATTCTTCATACCTTTGCAACCGCAATCGAGAGATATGCATCCTCAGTTGCGGGCTCAGAAGTTCTTTCTGGGAGTAAAGGATGGCCCGTTCGTCTATCGGTTAGGACGCAAGATTTTCATTCTTGAAAGGGGGGTTCGATTCCCCCACGGGCTACATAATAAACAAAATCACGAACAATATTAAAGATTAGTCGAGATGGCAAATCACAAATCATCTATCAAAAGAATTAGACAAGAAGAAAAGAGAAGACTTCACAATAGATATTATGCAAAGACTATGCGTAATGCAGTGAAGAAGCTTCGTGCAACTACTGACAAAGGTGAAGCTGTTGCTTTGTTCCCTAATGTACAGAAAATGTTGGATAAGTTGGCTAAACGTAACATTATCCACAAGAACAAAGCTGCAAACTTGAAGGCTAAATTGTCTGCTCATATCAGCAAATTGGCTTAAGTTGTTGCCTGTTTTTTAAAGATATTAAGGCTGGGTTTTATAACTCAGCCTTTTGTCGTTTTCCCCTTGCTGTGAAAATATTCTTTGTCTGTTTTATTGTTTAATCCGGTCTGTTTCTATACTGTGTTTTGCACTTCTTTGAAGTGAGGTAGAATGCGCTTTACCTTATTTATTTTAGTATTTTTAGATAGAGGGAGAGGCGCAATGTCATAGATTTTTAGTAACTTTGAACACTTAAAAATCTAAGTTATTAATAAAGAAATGAGCGAAGAACTGACACCTAACAGCGGAAGTAATTATTCGGCAAGTAGCATTCAGGTTTTGGAAGGACTTGAGGCTGTACGCAAGCGTCCCGCTATGTATATCGGCGACATCAGTGAAAAAGGGTTGCACCATTTGGTTTACGAAGTGGTAGACAACTCAATTGATGAGGCCCTCGCCGGTTATTGTACCCATATAGAAGTAACTATCAACGAAGACAATTCAATTACCGTACAAGATAACGGACGAGGTATTCCTGTTGATTTTCATGAAAAAGAAAAGAAATCGGCATTGGAGGTCGTTATGACCGTGCTTCATGCCGGAGGTAAATTCGATAAAGGTTCATACAAGGTATCCGGAGGTTTGCATGGTGTTGGTGTATCGTGTGTAAATGCATTGTCTACTCACATGACAACCAATGTATTCCGCAATGGAAAAATCTATCAGCAGGAATATGAGTGTGGTAAGCCTCTGTATGCAGTGAAAGAGGTTGGTACATGTGATATCACCGGTACTCGTCAGACATTCTGGCCAGATGCAAGTATTTTTACTGTAACCGAGTATAAATACAGCATTCTGCAGGCTCGTATGCGTGAATTGGCTTATCTGAACAAAGGTATTACCATTACTTTGACTGACAAGCGTGTACGGGAGGAAGATGGCTCTTATAAGAGTGAAACTTTCCATTCGGAAGAAGGAGTAAAAGAGTTTGTACGCTTCTTGAATTCTACAAACACTCCATTAATTGAAGACGTCATTTATCTGAATACTGAAAAGCAGGGAATTCCTATTGAATGTGCCATTATGTACAATACTGGCTTCCGCGAAAACCTGCATTCGTATGTAAACAATATCAATACCATCGAAGGTGGTACACACGAAGCCGGATTCCGTACTGCTCTGACTCGTGTATTGAAGAAATATGCTGAAGAAAGCAAGGCACTGGAAAAAGCGAAAGTGGAAATTTCCGGAGAAGACTTCCGTGAAGGGCTGATTGCTGTAATCTCAGTGAAGGTAGCAGAGCCTCAGTTCGAAGGACAGACCAAAACCAAGTTGGGTAATAACGAGGTAAGCGGAGCTGTCAATCAGGCAGTAGGTGAAGCTTTGACTTATTATCTGGAAGAACATCCTAAGGAAGCCAAGACAATTGTAGATAAAGTTGTATTGGCAGCTACTGCGCGTATTGCAGCGCGTAAAGCCCGTGAATCGGTACAACGCAAGAGCCCGATGGGTGGAGGCGGTTTGCCGGGTAAACTGGCCGATTGCTCAAGTCGTGTAGCAGAAGAATGTGAGTTGTTCCTTGTCGAGGGTGATTCTGCAGGTGGTTCTGCAAAACAGGGACGAAGCCGTCAGTTCCAGGCTATCTTGCCGTTGCGTGGTAAGATTCTGAACGTGGAGAAGGCAATGTGGCACAAAGCATTCGAAAGCGACGAAGTAAACAATATTATTCAGGCATTGGGAATCCGTTTCGGAGTAGACGGAGAAGAAAACAGCAAGAAGGCCAATATTGATAAATTGCGTTATCACAAGGTAATTATCATGACCGATGCCGACGTCGATGGTTCACACATCGACACCCTTATTATGACATTGTTCTACCGCTATATGCCTGAAGTAATTCAAGGCGGACATCTGTATATTGCTACTCCTCCTTTGTATAAATGTTCAAAGGGAAAAGTAAGCGAATACTGCTATACCGATGAAGAACGTATGGCATTCATTCAGAAATACGGTGACGGTACAGAGACAGGTATTCATACTCAGCGTTACAAAGGTTTGGGTGAAATGAATCCGGAACAGTTGTGGGAAACTACCATGAATCCTGAAACCCGTATTTTGAAACAGGTAAATATTGAGAATGCCGCAGAGGCAGACTATATCTTCTCTATGCTGATGGGAGACGATGTAGCTCCTCGCCGTGAATTTATTGAAAAGAATGCGACTTATGCGAATATCGATGCATAAGGAGTGTTTTTTATATATTCATAATTAATTTTTATCTAAACAAATCCATCCTCACATCTTACAATGAGGGAAGCTCCGGAGGTCTGTAGGCATCCGGAGCTTTTTTATTGAAATACGTCGGCCGGTTCCTTTTTTTATCTCCAAATCGGTTTGTATTTGTTTATATTTTTAGTTTCTGTTTATGCCCTACAAGGTGTTCTGAGCACGATTTATACTTGTTTTCACTTATATTTTCTTTCATGGGAAAGTGAACTTCTGTATTATTTCATTACTTTTGAGAAAAAGATAAACTAATACCTCAGAAAAATATGAAACTAACTTTTCGCATTCAGTATCGTACGGTGTGGGGGGAATATCTTTGTGTAATCTTGAATGAGGAAGTCATCGAACTGTCTACTAAAGACGGGAACGAATGGCAGGGCACTGCCGAATGCCGGCTTCCGGAAGGAGATTCACTTGTAACCTACCGGTACGGTGTTTTCCGCGACGGAGTCTGTATCCGTAAAGAACTTGGAGCTATATCGCATTCCTTTTGTATCGGGAATGCTCAACAAAGTCATTTGATTCTATGCGATTGTTGGAGAGATTTACCCGCAGAATCATATCGCTACAGTTCGGCTTTTAATGGCATTTATGTACCTCAGCAACCTAACAAATTATCCGATGGAGTAGGTAGTTGTATCACTTTCCGTGCTCTTTGTCCGGGTCTTAGTGTGAAGAAACAGGCACTCGGTCTTATAGGAAGCTGCGATGCATTGGGAAACTGGGAATATTGCCGTCCGTTGCGGATGATGGAAGTACAGCCTAATGTATGGCATCTTACATTGGATGCCGCCTCTCTTCGATATACTTTCGAATATAAATTTGTGGCCATCAATGTAGAAACTGGAGCTGTAGAAGAATGGGAATGCGGTTCCAACCGTATATTCCATATTCAGCCACTTCTGCGTGGTGAAACTTACCTGCCGATGGAAACTGAAGTGTTCTTCAATCTTCCGCAACGTAAGATTGCAGGTAGTGCCATTCCGGTATTTTCACTTCGTTCGGAAGGCAGTTTTGGAGTCGGCGACTTTGGTGACTTAAAGCACTTTATCACCTGGGCTGCCGAAACCGGGCAACAAGCTGTGCAGATTCTGCCTATCAATGATACTACAATGACTGGTACGTGGACTGATTCGTATCCGTATAGCAGTATTTCTATTTATGCATTTCATCCTATGTTTGTCGATTTGCGTCAGTTGCCCGTGTTGAACGACTGGAAACTCGCCAAGCAAATGGAAGAAGAGCGTATTCGGCTGAATGCGTTGCCACAAGTAGATTACGAAGAAGTGAATCGCCTGAAACAAACTTATCTGAAAGCCGTTTTCCAGCAGGAAAAAGAACTGATATTGGCTTCCGAAGGGCTTCGCAGTTTCTTCCACGATAACGAAGAATGGCTGATGCCTTATGCGGCATTCTGTTATTTGCGCGATCGTTTCGGAACCCCCGATTTCCATCAATGGGGAGAATATAGTGTGTACGATGAAGAAAAGGTACAGGCACTTTGTGCATCCGACAGCGAAGCTTATCCGGAAATTGCATTCCATTATTTTGTGCAGTATGAGCTCCATATCCAGTTGCTCGATGCCTGCAATTATGGTCGTAGCCGTGGAGTGATTGTCAAAGGAGATATACCAATAGGTATCAGTCGTACCAGTGTGGAAGCCTGGGTAGAACCCTATTACTTTAACATGAACGGACAGGCTGGTGCTCCACCCGATGCTTTCTCTACCAAAGGCCAGAACTGGGGAATGCCAACCTACAACTGGAATGTGATGGAGAAGGATAATTATCAATGGTGGCGCCGCCGTTTCTGTAAGATGGCAGAATATTTTACAGCTTACCGTATCGACCATATTTTGGGATTCTTCCGTATTTGGGAGATTCCAGTCCACTCTGTGCATGGCCTGTTAGGACAGTTTGTCCCTTCTTTGCCTATGAGTAAGGAGGAAATCCAGAGTTTTGGTTTACGTTTTCAGCCGGAATTCATGACGAAACCGTTTATCAACGACTATATATTGAATACCATGTTTGGCGAACGGAGCGAAGAGGTTCGTCAGACTTTTGTACAGCATGTACATCACGATATCTACGAGATGCGTCCGGAGTTTGATACGCAACGTAAGGTTGAGGCTTATTTTGCAGGAAAAACAGATGAGGCTGATCTTGATCTGAAAGAAGGATTGTACTCACTCATTAGCGATGTGCTGTTTGTGGTAGACCGTGATAATCCGGAAATGTATCATCCGCGCATTGCCGTGCAGAACGATTTTGTATATCGTCAGCTTACCGGACAGGAACAGGAAGCGTTCAACCGCCTGTACAATCACTATTATTATCAGCGTCATAATGATTTCTGGTATCGGGAAGCCATGAAGAAACTGCCGGTACTGACGCAGTCTACTTCCATGCTGGTATGTGGAGAAGACTTGGGTATGGTGCCCGACTGTGTGCCTTGGGTAATGGATCAGTTGCAGATTCTGTCCTTGGAGATACAACGTATGCCCAAAAATCCTGAACATGAGTTTGGGCACGTCAGCGAATATCCATTCCGCTCGGTATGTACTATCGGTACACACGATATGTCTACCTTCCGCGGATGGTGGGAGGAAGACCGTAGTGTAACAGAATCTTTCTATTATCGTGAGTTAGGTCATTGGGGAGATTTACCGGAACATGCTCCGGGTTGGCTGTGTGAGGAAGTGGTACGCCGTCATTTATACAGTCCGTCCATGCTTTGTATTCTTACCTGGCAAGATTGGACGGCGATGGACGAATCGCTTCGTAATCCGGATATTGAAATTGAGCGTATCAATGTACCGGCCAATCCGAAACATTACTGGCGCTGGCGTATGCACATCACGCTGGAAGAACTGATGAAGCAGGATGCTTTCAACGAAAAAATACGTAGCATGATTGCCGAAAGCGGTCGTTAGAAGTGACAGATTTTTATGATAGCAAGTGGTTGTCGCACGTGTGGTGGCAACCACTTTTTTTATCTTTTGGTAAATATCATATTGGTAGGTAAAATGGAGTTTTTATATTAAAAAATAAGAAAATGTTCTTTCCCGATAACTCGTATTTTGAATAAAAAGTTCGCTCACGGCGATAAAAACTCCTTTTTAGAATCGGAAAACCTCCTTGAAATATGTTATAGGACAGGTTTATGAAGCCTTTCCCGAAGGAAAATACGACCTTTATCAAGCGGCAACAATACTTGTAACGAGGGCTGACGGTACTAGAATCGTTGCCTTACGCGATTAGTCGCGTTGACTGATGCTTCCTTTTGTTGGTTTTTACCTGTTTTCGGGGGATTTCCGGTGCTTTTTCGAAGCAGATTCTCTTCATTTTTTGAAATGATAAAAGGCTGCTTTTCCCTTGATTTTTCGATTCCGGTGTCTGGTGTAGACTATTCTTTATGTTGTTTAGAAGGATAAAGGCTGTAATTTCTGTCTTTCTGTATTTTATAAAGGCCGAAAAACAACCGAATTTTCCACGACTTCTGTGCCGGTGGTCAAATAATGCCGTGTAGAAGCATCTGAATTGACATTTTGTAAATAGTGAGAAATGAGAAAAAGGAGGGGGAGACATTGTATCATTTTGTCAAAGTCATAAGTCGGGTTGACTTACGATAAAAATGTAATGTGTTATTATGTGCTACGACAAAATTTGAAAGGCTTAAAAAGAAAAATGGATAAATATTATATTTCAACTTTTTCATAATGCTGTGAAATCTTTTTCTTCAGCATATTTTATAGATAAAGTTTGTATAAAAATTATTTTTTTTTATCTTTCCAAAACCATGAAGTACTAAAGTTTATATAGATTAAGTGAGAATATTTTTCCCTATGCATAGAAAGGAGGAGATTATACATAGGATGTCTATGCTTTGAATGATAAGTCCTTATCAAGTAGAGTTTTATTTAATGATGTATTTTATGAAAGCAAATCTTTTCCCCTTTTTAGTGAGTTTCTTCTTCTTTTTTGCATGTCAAAAAGAAGAAGTTTTGCAGACTGATTGTTCAATAAAAGCTCCATTAGCAAAAGAATCTTTGTTACTGATTGACAAAGAAACTGTTGATTTAACTCCTAATGATGCTCAAAAAGTAGCTTTATTATTTCAGAATCAAGACAATAGTCGTTCTGATAGAAATTCTGAAGTAAAATCTATTAAAACGGTTGTGGGTAAAGAAAATACGCCTATCGCTTATGTTGTGAATTTTAGGAAGGGTTTTGTAATAGTGAGTGCCACTAAACTTTATAATCCTATATTGGCATTTTCGGATGAAGGTACTATAGATGATTCTATTACATCTGCTAATGGATGGTATGAATCTATTTTTGATATAGACTATGGCGAATATGCCGGTGAGTTTGGTATTCTTTGTATATCTTAATTATATTATCTATGAGAAGTATTTTATTGTTGTTTAGTATGTTGCTGTTTTTTTCAGCTTGTAATGATGAAGAGGTACTGATAGATGAAGTACCTAAGAGAATAGGGTCGTATACAGATCATAATTTATATTTGACTTTTGAAAATGATAAAAAACAAGATTTGACATCAGAAATAAATTTATTTCCTGCAAATGAGGAGGGAACATTGTATATGACTTCTGTAGAAGATTTTAGTGCCCGTTTTTTTATGAATGGATTAGAAGATAATCGACAGTTGGGGTGCTTTGTGATAAAAAGAGAAGATGGCCATAATATTTTTTGGATACATGCTGTTAGTAATGTAGGATTCGAGAAAGAAGATCCATTGGGGTTGTCCGAAGATATTTATTATCCTTTCACATATAAGATTATGTGCCCATCTGTATTTGGAGACACGGAAGAGCATACGATAACTGTATTGCAACGTTCTATTGATACTGGTACTCAGAATATGTGTAGTGTGACAGTTGAGGATGAAGTATTAGTTACTAATGTGAAAAATGGGTTAAAACCTTATATAATAGTTATTACTAGTAAATAAGTCATATATTCGTAAATATAAACGGCTACAAGTTCTTTTTGAGCTTGCAGCCGTTTCGTTATGGTTAGTACTACGATTATTCTTTCACTTGGATGGCTTTTTCAAATTCAGCCCAGTGTTCATCAGTCATGTTCGACGGGATGAAGAGAGCTACACCTGCTGCACCTGCTTCGATAGATCCGCGTACAGCTTCACCGATTTCAGATGGAATCAAACCGTGTCCTTCCGGATCTTTGATGTTGGCTTTGTTCTGCCAGTCGCGACAGATGAACAAGCCACTATATACCGGAGCTTTACCGTTTACAGATTCTACTTCTTCTTTAGTTACTTTACCTACCCATGAAGCTGGTTCCAGATAGAAGTCATTGTAGTTCATCGGGAAGAAAGCATCAATGTTCCATTTGTTCCATTCCTGGCGAACCAGTTTCTTGGCATACGATTCCGGACCAGGGAATACAGCCGCACTTACTTTCTTTCCTTTAGCATGTACTGCATCTGCAATCTTGTTTACCAGGTCGGTAATCTTGTGATAACGGAATTCTTTCCATTCCTGGCAAGTAGAAGGATCTTCTACAGCCTTGATATCAATACCACTTTCAGCCTTGAAATCAGCTACACACTTGTCGCAGTAGCAATAGTCGGCAGTAGGATATTCTTCGTTCATCACCAGTCCGTATTTGTCCCACAAGCCACGAGCCAGAATAACATCTACGTAGCGGATATAATCCAGATGAACGAAGTCTACTTCAGGAATATCTGCAATCTTGCCATATTCGGTTACCAGGTAGTTGATTACATCCTGATTGTTCGGACACATACATTTGTAGTAAGGAACATAAGCCTGTACGTTGTAGGCTGATTCACCTTTACGGTTTACGGCATACCAGGTAGAATCGGCATCTCCTTTCAGCATAGCTGGAATCCATGCATGATATTCCAGGCCGTTGGCATGAGCAATTTTAGCAGCACGGGTGTGCTTTTCTACATTGAATCCACCGGCATTGTAACACATACCTACCAGTCCGTGGTCTTTCCATTTCTTGAAATCGGCCTGAATGGAAGCTTCAGTGGCGTCTTCTCCTTCACCTTGCCATCCGTATACCGGAATAGTTTTTACAGCCCCGCTGTTACACGAGGTCATGCCTAATACACATGCAGCTGCAATAGCTAATAACGATTTTACTTTCATACGTTAGGTTGATGTTTATAAATTATTGTTTTTCAAAATATCTACAAATATCCGAAAAAAAAATGATGATTCCTTATCCTTCGGCAGATTCTTTATGTTCTTTGATGATAGACACGCATAATGCACCGATAATAAGCAGTACTCCTGCCAGTACAAGCATGTTGACTTCTGGAGCAATCTGCCCTTCGGTTGTGAACAGTTTTAAAATCCATCCTCCTGCAACAGCTGCTATAATCTGGGGTACACAGATTGTGCCGTTGAATAGTCCTAAATAGGTGCCCATATGCCCTCCGGTGAGTGCGTTGGTCAGAATCGTGAACGGCATAGCCAACATGGCTGCCCATGCACATCCGATAAGCAGGAAGGATACAAACAACATGTACTGGTTGTGAATAAAAAGAATGGATATGAATCCGATTCCTCCCAATACTAAACTCAGTGCGTAGGCGAATTTACGGTTTTTAATAGACGGCATGGTAGCAGCCCAAATTACAGAACCGATGGCTTGTACTGCAAAGAGAATACCTACCCAGTCGCCCGCAGTCTGGTATTGCAGAGATTGTGTATCGAGAACCATGTGAGTCACTCCGTCCTTTACCAACTCTATAGCCGGAGTGTTGAATACATTGGCAGCAATGGTTCCGTTGGTATAGGTCCACATGAACATGAAAGCAGCCCAGCAGAAGAACTGTACCAAACCCACTGTCCAAAAGGCTTTGGGGGCTTTTACCAGTAATTTGAATACATTGGTTTTTTCCTGTTCTGCCTCTTTGGTAATTCCGTGATATTCGGCATAAAGTTGGGGAGGATATTCTTTTACTTTTACAGTCGTATAAATTACACAAAGAATAAGGATGGCTGCTCCAATGTAGAAAGAGTAGATGACAGAATCTGGAATGACACCTTTAGGAGCTATATTGCTGATACCAATCGCTGCAAAAATAAAAGGGAAGAGATAACCGGCTAAACTTCCGGCATTGCATAGAAAACTTTGAATGGAATAGGCAAGCCCTTTCTGCTTTTCGTTTACCATATCGCCCACCATCATTTTAAAAGGCTGCATGGCAATGTTGATGGAAGTATCCAAAAACATCAGTGAAATCAGACCGAAAATCATAGCTGCCGATACTCCCATACCGAAACTGCCGGCATTGGGAAGAAGACACATTACCAGTACGGCAATCAGGGCTCCTACAAACAGATAAGGAATCCGTCGTCCGAAACGGCACCAGGTTTTGTCGCTTAAAGCACCGATAATAGGTTGCACGATGATTCCCGCTAAAGGAGGCAGTATCCAGAAATAACTTAAACTGTGAGGGTCGGCTCCTAAAGTAGAGAATATACGACTAATGTTTGCACTTTGTAAGGCGTAGGCTATTTGCACACCGAAAAACCCGAAACTGATGTTCCACAGTTTCCAGAAATTTAAATCAGGTATTTTTTTCATGGTAATATTATGTATATGTATTTCCTTGCCTTACAGATTCATTACCTCCTGTTCGAAATTCTCTTTATCGCCAATGGCTTTATTTCGAATCTTACTGCGATAATTGTAAACAGTGGCTAAAGAGTAACCTAAAAAGTGGGCAATACGGGCTGCATCGGTTACTCCCAAACGAATCAGTGCAAATATACGAAGTTCTGTATTTAAAAGTTCACCTGATTTAGGATAAATTTTTCCGTCTTCTGATAATAAATTGTTAAAGTCGTTGATAAAATTGGGAAAGAGGTTTAAGAATGATTTGTCGAACTCATTGTAGAAACTCTTTCTTTCGTCGCGTAAAAACTGTTCGGAACGAATGGTTTTGAACAATTCTTCTATTTTAGAAGCCATAGCCAGTTTCTCTAATGAACGCCTGTACTGTTCCAGTTTTTCCAGATAACTTACGCAACGGTCTAAATAGCGTGCAATGTATTCTTCTTTGATTTTTCCGGTTTGTGCTAATTTGCTGTTGACTGCTACTAATTGAGTATTACTTTCGTAGAGACTTTTTCGCATGGCCGACAGTTTTTTCATCCAATAATAAAGATAGAATGTGGCAACGATAAGCAGAAATGCCAGTAAGCTGATACAGATAAGAAGTTTTTTGGTAATAGCCTGTTCTTCAGCTTCTTTTACCTTGTATGCTTTGTCAATAATAGGATATACTTCAGTTACTTCCAGAAACCGGAGGCGGGCATTGCATGCTACGGCATCTTCCATAGAACAGTTCAGGTATCTGTAAGCCCTTTCCAAGTCTCCTTGTTCGTAGATTAAACGGGCCAGTTTCTGTAAAGAAGCATATTCCCGGACAGCCATTTTCATGTCGAGTATGGCTGTCTGTGCCAAGTAATACATTTGTTTTTCTACGTCTTTCTTTACCTCATAGGCTTCGGACAAAGTGTAATTAATATAGGCCAACTTTTGCATGCTTTGTGGCTGTGAACTCAGCTGTTTGAGCAGAGTGATGGCTTCGTCTGGTTTATTGTATAATAATTTTTTCTCTGCGAAAACAATATCACAATCGGGTCCTGGAGAAGAAAGGAGCAGGATAGAATCTCTGTATAAGTCTGTTTGTTTCAAATACTTCCTTTTGGCAGAGGCTTCGGCTGTATAGTCGGCAATCCAACCGTAATAGGCACGATAAGTGCGGTAATAGTAGTCGAGTGCTCCTTTTTCCAGTTCATGGGGATTTATCTTCTGCAATTCCAGTAAGGCTTCGTTGTACATACCCATCACTCCCATGACTTCGGCACGATTGATGATAATTTCGTTTTTTAAGTCAGGGCGGTTTAATTCTGGCAGAATCTTGGATTTTCCGTTGATATAATATAAGGAGGAGTCGGCTTGATAATGGAGATATTCATAAAATAAGGAGCCGCACAAATTGTATTTTTCCCATATATCTGAAGAATGCTGCAAACGTTCTTTTAGATTCTGAATGTTTTCTTCGCGTTGGGAGTGATAAATCTCTTTTTGTAAGATTACTCGATCTAATTCATTCAATACTTGTTGAAGTGACACAGATTGTGCATGGATAGAAGCGAACCATACATTTATAAACCCGAATAGGAGTAATGAATATGCTCTCATAGTATCTTGTCTGCATTTGATTTATGCAAATATATAATAATTCTCAAATAAGATATTGTCTGGCATGGAAAAACTTTTCTTTTTCATTTATAATATTAGCAATGTATCTATTTATTATATACTTGAATAATAATGATTTATGCGTATTACCTGTTTATATTTTTATTGTATGAAAAGTACCTTGTAGAGAAAGCCTATACATTTGCATCAAACCAAATACCTATATCATGAAACAAACACTATTAATCATTATGGCTGTACTTTCTTTTCTAAGTGGACACTCTGCCACTCGTACGGCAACAATCAAAAAAATTGCTCCGACTTTCTGGTGGGCAGGAATGAAGAATCCTGAATTACAGATTTTATTGTATGGGGATAATATTGCATCTTCTGAAGTAACACTTTCTAGTAAGAATGTGGAATTGAAGGAGGTTGTCAAACAAGAGAATCCTAACTATTTGTTATTGTATGTAGACTTATCTGATGCTACTCCTCAAACATTTGATATTTGTTTGAAGCAGGGACGGAAAACTACTGTGGTGCCTTATGAACTGAAACAGCGTACTCGTAAGGGAACAGATATAGAGGGATTTACATCGAGTGATGTACTTTACCTGATAATGCCAGACCGTTTTGCAAACGGAAATCCAGACAATGATGTGATACCGGGTATGCTGGAAAATAAAGTTGACCGCACTGAACAGTATGGTCGTCATGGGGGAGATCTTCAGGGAATCTCTGAACATCTCGACTATATTGCTGATTTGGGTGTAACTGCAATCTGGTTGAATCCGACACAGGAGAATGATATGCCGGAGGGATCTTATCATGGATATGCAATTACTGATTACTATCAGCTTGACCGTCGCTTTGGTTCTAATGATGACTTTAAGCAATTGGTTGAAAAATCACATGAAAAGGGATTGAAGGTCGTAATGGATATGATTTTTAATCACTGTGGAAGTGAAAACTATTTGTTTAAGGATAAACCGTCTAAGGACTGGTTCAACTTTAAATCGCAGTATGTGCAGACTTCGTTTAAAACAGCCAGTGTGATGGATATACATGCCAGTGAGTATGAACGCAAGATTGCGACAGATGGTTGGTTTACTCAGGTGATGCCAGATTTAAATCAGCGTAACCGTCATGTAGCACGCTATTTGATTCAGAGTAGTATCTGGTGGATTGAATATGCGGGGATAAATGGTATTCGTCAGGACACGCATCCGTATGCTGATTTCGATTTTATGTCGGAATGGTGTAAAGAAGTGCTGGATGAATATCCTTATTTCAATATTGTGGGGGAAACATGGCTGAATAGTAATGTGCTGGTATCTTATTGGCAGAAAGATAGCAAATTGGCAGCTCCAAAGAATTCTAATTTGCCTACTGTAATGGACTTTCCTTTGCAGAGTCTGATGAATCAGGCTTTTGACGAAGAAACAACCGACTGGGCCAATGGTTTGTTCCGTTTGTATGATTATCAGACTCAGGATTTGGTATATGCTAATCCTATGAATCTTTTGATTTTTCTGGATAATCACGATACTTCTCGTTTCTATAAAAAAGCAGAAGATACAAAGAACTTGAACCGTTATAAACAGGCAATGGCCTTTTTGTTGACAACTCGTGGTATTCCTCAGATTTATTATGGAACAGAAATTCTGATGGCTGCAGATAAAGGACAAGGAGATGGCTATTTGCGTTGTGATTTTCCTGGTGGATGGGCAGGTGACCCGATTAATTGCTTTACAGCTGCCGGACGTACTGAATTGCAAAACGAGGCTTTCGATTATACCCGTAAACTTTTGCAGTGGAGAAAGAATAACGATGTAATAGGAAAAGGTAGCTTGAAACACTATTCTATTGCAAATGGAGTGTATGTGTACGAACGTAGTTATCAGGGAAAATCGGTTGTAGTGATTATGAATGGAACTGATAAAGAACAGGTCTTGAATTTGGCTCCTTATAAAGAAAGTCTGTCTTCGCAGCAGGCTACTGATTTCCTGACAGGAAAAACTGTAAATCTGGTGGATAAACTGTCTTTACAGTCACGGGAAACATTGATTTTGTGTTTCTAACAGGTTTATATTATTGTTCCTTTTAGTGAAGTGTAACTATTTGAATAATAATCTATTATTGATTATATAAAGAGGTTTTGATTTATATTTTTATTCTGAGGGGTATAACAAGTAATCAGACCCGATAGCTTTGCAATACACGTTCTGATAACGTTGGCCCTTTAATACTTGAAGAACTATGAATTTGAAAAAACATTTAACCTTTGCAACTTTATTCTGCTGTGCCTTGTTGGCAAATGCGCAGAAACTGACTTCGCCGGACGGTAACTTAGTCATGAATTTCAGTCTGAATCAGGCTGGGGCTCCTGTATACGATTTGTATTTTAAAAACAAGGTTGTAATTAAACCGAGTACATTGGGACTTGAACTGAAAAAGGAAGATGCTGATAAAAAAACAGACTTTGAATGGACAGAGCGGACTGATAAAGATCAGCTGGATATTAAAACTAACCTGATGAACGGATTTACTGTAGCTGATACTCAGACTGCCACTTTCGATGAAACATGGACTCCGGTATGGGGAGAAGAAAGCAGCATCCGTAACCATTATAATGAATTGGCTGTAACCTTGAATCAGGCTATGAATGATCGGAAAATGGTGATTCGCTTCCGTCTGTTCAACGATGGTTTAGGTTTCCGTTACGAGTTCCCACAGCAAAAGAATCTGAATTATTTTGTAATCAAAGAAGAGCATTCTCAGTTTGCAATGGCAGGAGACCATACTGCTTTTTGGATTCCGGGAGATTATGATACACAGGAATATGATTATACAGTTTCTAAGTTGTCTGAAATCAGAGAGCGCATGAAAGAAGCGGTTACTCCTAATTCTTCACAGACTGTATTCTCACCTACAGGAGTACAGACAGCTTTGATGATGAAAACAGAAGATGGCTTGTATATTAACTTGCATGAGGCTGCTTTGGTAGATTATTCTTGTATGCATTTAAATCTGGACGATAAGAATATGGTGTTTGAATCATGGCTTACTCCAGATGCTAAAGGTGATAAGGGATATATGCAGACTCCGTGTCATTCCCCCTGGCGTACAGTGATTGTGAGTGATGATGCCCGTAATATTCTGGCTTCACGCATGACATTGAATTTGAATGAACCTTGTAAATATGCCGATACTTCTTGGATTAAGCCGGTGAAATATGTCGGAGTATGGTGGGATATGATTACCGGTAAGGGAAGTTGGGCTTATACAGATGAACTTTCAAGTGTAAAACTGGGAGAAACAGATTATAAGAATACCAAACCAAATGGTAAACACTCTGCTAACACTGAAAATGTAAAACGTTATATTGATTTTGCCGCAGCACACGGTTTTGATGCAGTACTGGTTGAAGGATGGAATGAAGGATGGGAAGACTGGTTTGGAAAGAGTAAAGACTATGTGTTCGATTTTGTAACTCCGTATCCGGATTTTGATGTGAAAGAAATTCATCGTTATGCAGCAGATAAAGGTGTGAAGATGATGATGCATCATGAAACTTCTGCTTCTGTACGTAATTATGAACGTCATATGGATCAGGCTTATCAGTTTATGGTAGATAACGGATACAATTCTGTGAAGAGCGGATATGTAGGCGATATTATTCCACGTGGCGAACATCATTATGGACAATGGATGGTAAACCATTATTTGTATGCTGTAACTAAGGCTGGAGATTATAAGATTATGGTTAATGCGCACGAAGCGGTACGTCCTACAGGCCTTTGCCGTACATATCCTAACCTTATCGGTAATGAGTCTGCTCGTGGTACTGAATATGAATCGTTCGGTGGAAATAAAGTGAATCATACTACTATCCTGCCGTTTACCCGATTAATTGGAGGTCCGATGGATTATACTCCGGGTATTTTTGAAACTGATTGCAGTAAGATGAATCCGAATAATAATTCTCGTGTCCGTTCTACTTTGGCTCGTCAGTTGGCGTTGTATGTAACGATGTATAGCCCATTGCAAATGGCGGCAGATATTCCGGAGAATTATGAACGTTTCATGGATGCTTTCCAGTTCATTAAGGATGTAGCGATTGATTGGGATGAAAGCAAATATCTGGAAGCAGAGCCGGGTGAGTATATTACTATTGCCCGTCGCGCAAAAGGCACAAACGACTGGTATGTAGGCTGTACTGCTGGCTACAATGGTCATGAATCGAAATTGGCATTGGATTTCCTTCAACCGGGAAAGAAGTATGAAGCAACTATTTATGCCGACGCAAAAGATGCTAATTGGGAAACCAATCCACAGGCTTATACTATCACCAAGAAAAAGGTAAGCAATAAGAGTAAATTGACTCTGAAAGCTGCCATAGGAGGCGGATACGCTATTTCTATTAAGGAAATAAAATAAACAAAGTAAGAACTCTTTATCATAGGAGGACACTGGCTTTGTCTTCCTATGATATTATATAGATTTGGTTTATTGATGTTTATATAAGGTAAGGAATAAAAAATTATCTTATTTGAAAAGGTTGAGATTCGTATCGTTTTCAATAGGTATTTATTACGATAATATTCTAATACTTTAATTTAATAATATGAAAATAGAAGGAATGAAAAAAATGAGTAAGTTCTTGCTATTATGGTTAGTAGGAGTTTTACTCTCTGTACAAGCCTTTGCACAAGGCATTACAGTTAAGGGTGTGGTGAAAGATAATACCGGTGAGCCGGTTATCGGTGCAAACGTATTGGTGAAAAACACTACCAATGGTACTATTACCGACTTTGATGGTAATTTTACGTTAAATGCTAATAAGGGAGATATTGTAGTTATTTCCTTTATTGGATATAAAACTCAGGAGTTGCCTGCTGCAGCTATGATGAATGTAATTCTGAAGGATGATTCAGAAATGCTTGATGATGTAGTTGTAATTGGTTATGGTTCTGTGAAGAAAAGCGATTTGAGCGGTTCGGTTGTTGCCATTAAAGCAGAAGAAATGAATAAAGGTGCAGTGACTTCTCCTCAAGAGTTGATGCAGGGTAAAGTTCCGGGATTGTCTGTTGTGTCAGGCGATGGTGGTCCGGGGTCTGGTGCAACTATTCGTATCCGTAGCGGAGCGTCTTTGAATGCAAGTAATGATCCTTTGATTGTGATTGATGGTATCCCTACATCCAATGATGCAGCTCCTGGTACATCGAATGCATTGGCAACAATTAATCCTAACGATATTGAAACATTTACCGTTTTGAAAGATGCCTCTGCTACCGCTATCTATGGTTCTCGTGCATCTAACGGTGTCATTATTATCACTACTAAAAAAGGTTCTACAGGCAAGATTAAAGTAGCTTACAATAGTACCTATACATACAAAGATCCTTATAAGCGTTTGAATACAATGAGTGCTGGCGAGTTCCGTCAGGCAATGCAACAGCAGTATCCTGTAGGTACAACAGCTGGTGATGCTGTTAATTCTATTTTGAATATGTATCCAGATCAGGCTACAGACTGGCAGGATCAGATTTATCAGGGAGGTTTGAGTACAGACCAGAATATTGCTGTCTCCGGTAAGGCTGGCTTTTTACCTTTCCGTGTATCATTTGGCTACAACAAAGAACGTGGTACATTGAAAACATCAGAATATGAAAGATATACCGGAGCCATTAATATGAATCCGAAATTCTTTGATGAGCATTTGTCTGTAGATATCAATGTAAAAGGTACAATCAATAATAACCGTTTTGCAGATTCTGGAGCGGTAGGAGCTGCGGCTTTCTATGATCCTACTAAGCCTGTATATACAGAGGCACCTTATGGTTACAATGATTATTATAACTGGACTGTTGTGACTCCTAATGCAGATGGAGGATATTCTTATGCTGCAAATAAGTTGGCAGGAGTCAATCCGCTGTCTTTGTTGGAAGATGTATACAATCATGGTACTACCAAACGTAGTTTGGGTAATTTACAACTGGATTACAAGTTTCATTTCCTGGAAGACTTGCATGTAAACTTAAATTTGGGATATGACGTAGCTACTACTATAGGTGACAGTTATGTAAATCAAGGTTCATTCCAAGCTGCAAAGGACACAGACTTTACTAATGTAGGGCAGGGAGGAAGTTGGAGTAACCTTCGTAGAAACCATTTGTTGGACTTTTATTTGAACTATAAGAAAAATATAGAGGCCATTAAGAGTAACATCGACTTTATGGCAGGTTATTCATGGCAGCATTTTTATTATAGCAACTTTACTCAGACACAGTCAAATGTGGTAGGTTTTGATACTTTCGGTGAAAAAGAAGGATGGACTTATAATAAAGAAACGCAGCGTTATGTACGTAATGATAGTCGTAGAATTCCTTATGAAAACTATCTGGTCTCGTTCTTTGGACGTTTGAACTATGGTGTGCTGGATAGATATTTGCTTACTGCTACCTTGCGTCGTGACGGTTCTTCCAGATTCAGTAAGAATAATCGTTGGGGACTTTTCCCATCTGTGGCATTGGCTTGGAGTATCATTAATGAGCCGTTCATGAAAAAGACTACAGATGTATTGTCGAATTTGAAAATCCGTTTGGGGTATGGTGTGACTGGTCAGCAGGAAATCGGTGACTATATGTATCTTACCAAATATGTGTTCAGTACCAATAACAACACTATGTACAATGGTACTTATTTGTTGAAACCAGACGGCTACAGCCCTGACTTGAAATGGGAGGAAACAACTACTTATAACATTGGTATCGACTATGGTTTCCTGAATAACCGTATTAACGGTAGTATCGAATTTTACAAAAAGAAAACCAAAGATTTGTTGAATACAGTAAGTGCTCCTGCTGGAACTAATTTTGTGAACCAGATTACAGCCAATGTGGGAACAATGGAGAATTCCGGAGTTGAGTTTAACGTAAATGCAATGGTTATTCAGTCGAAAGATTTCTCTTGGGAATTGGGTTACAATGTAACTTGGAACACAAGTGAGATTACTCAGCTGACTGCAAATTACAATCCAGATTACGAAGGTATCGTAGCTGGTTCTGCTCCTTATGGAACCAATGTAGTGCTGTCAAGACATCAGGTGGGAAACACTCCTTATAGCTACTGGCTCTTCCAGCAGGTATACGATGAAAATGGTAACCCCATTCAGAATGCATTGGTAGACCGCAATGGTGACGGACAGATTACGGATGCCGATCGCTATTTTACAGGAAAGAGTCCTTTAGCAGATGTATACATGGGATTGAACTCACAGTTTACTTATAAAAACTGGGATTTGGGTTTCAACTTGCGTGCCAGCATCGGAAACTATGCATTTAATGCAAGTGTGGCAGATAATGCTTCTCTGAATAATTTCGGAAACCAGGGCTCTTTGTCTAACTTGTATAAGACAGCAGTTGATGCAACTGGCTTTGCTGCTACAAGTACAATTGAACAGAAATGTAGTGACCTGTTTCTGGAAAATGCATCTTACTTGAAGATGGATAATATCACATTGGGATATTCTTTCAAAAAGTTCTTTACAGATAAGATTTCCGGAAGAATTAGTGCATCAGTGCAGAACGTCTTTACTATCACCAACTATTCGGGTATGGATCCTGAAATGTCGGGTACGGGTATTGACAATAATATCTGGCCTCGTCCCAGAACATTTACACTTGGACTTAATCTTAATTTTTAATACGCTTGACTTATGAAAATAAAAAATATAACAGCTTCATTGATAGCATCGGTTATGTTGCCATTGACCGGATGTGTGGGAGATTTGGATGTATTTCCATTGGATAATCAGGTAATTTCATCCGATAAGGCTTATTCTGATGCGGAAAGCTATACAAAGGCATTGAATAAGATTTATTCTGTATGGGCTCTTTCGGGACAGGATGGCTCCGGCTCTTCTGATATTAGTGGACTAGACCCCGGTAACACTGTATTCTTGCGTTGCTGGTATACTCTGCAGGTGGGTACTACTGATGAAGCAAAGTGTGCATGGAATGATTCATGGGTAAAATCTATTAACGGTCTTACATGGAGTACTGCACAAGTGGAATCTATCGAAGGTGTTTATCAGAGAGGCATGTATGTCGTTGCTTTGGTAAATGACTTTATGAAAAATATCGGAAATGCTCCAGAAGGAATCAATAAGGAACAATATGCAGCTGAAGCTCGTTTCTGCCGTGCACTGGCTTATTATGCATTGATGGATTTGTTTGCACGTCCTCCTTTTATCACAGAAAACAATTATTCATTGGCCCCTGCTCAGCTGAGTCGTACAGAGTTATTCAATTGGATAGAATCAGAACTGACTGGAATTTATAATTCTTTACCTGATAAACCTGTATATGGTTATGCTGGAAAGTCTGCTGTTGATGCACTGTTGGCTCGTATGTATCTGAATGCAGAAGTATATACAGGAACTTCCCGATATAAAGACTGTATTACTCGCTGTAATAATATCATATCCAGTCAGAATTATCAGTTGGCAGAAAATTATGCCGAATTGTTTATGGCAGACAATGGAGAGAATCCTAAAGCTAATAGAGAGATTATCTATCCTGTTTGCTTTGATGGTATTTCTGCTCAGTCTTATGGAATTGGAGCCATTATTTTGGGTTCCAGATCCAATAGTGAGTCAGGACCGGCTACTTATGGTTGTGATGCTGGATGGGATGGATTTAGATCAACAGGAAATTTGGTTCGTTCATTCGAGTTTGAAACCAGTGATGAGAATCAGTGGACAGCAGACAATATCCTGGATAAACGTGGTATATTTTACAGCAAAAACCGTAGTATTGATATCGTAACAATGGCTCAGACTACCTTTACAACAGAAGGATGGGCTGTCTACAAATATACTAATCTGGCCAGTGATGGAACTGCTGGGAAGAATACGACTTTCCCAGACACAGATTTCCCTCTCTTTCGTTTGGCTGACGTGTATCTGATGTATGCAGAAGCGACTGCACGCGGTGGTGAAGGAGGAAATATGCAGGATGCTGTAAATTATGTGAATGAACTTCGTGCCCGCGGATTCGGCAATCATGACCACGATATTGATGCTAACTGGCTGACTGCAACAGCAGCGGTAGGTGGAACAAAAACCTCAATAAAATATGGTAATATTTTGAATGAACGTGCTCGTGAAATGTATTGGGAAGCTACTCGCCGTACCGATTTGATTCGCTATGGATTGTTTACCGATTCAAAATATACTTGGGCTGAAAAAGGCGGTGTCATTACAGGTATTGGTGTGGATAAAAAATATAATGTTTTCCCAATTCCTACTTCAGACTTGAGTGTAAATGGAAGTTTGGTTCAGAATGAGGGATATTAATAATCTTAATGAAGTACAAATATGAAAAAAA